>JBJTAX010000250.1:0-3154 GCA_046091055.1 Verrucomicrobiota bacterium
GAGGCCCTTCTCGCCTTCGAGGCCACCGAAGGCCTTCTGGATGGCTTCGCCGAGGGCGCCGACGGGTTCGCCGCCGCCGTTCGGGGAGAGGATGTTCCAGAAGAAGGTGTGGTTGGCGTGGCCGCCGGCGTTGTTGCGGACGGCGGTGCGGATGGATTCGGGGACCTTGGAGAGGTCGGCGATGAGCGCGTTGACGTCGGCCGGAGCGGCGAAGCCGGCTTCCTTGGCGAGGGCGGCGTTCAGGTTGGTGACGTAAGCGTTGTGGTGCTTGCCGTGGTGGATCTCCATCGTCGCCTGGTCGATGTGCGGCTCGAGGGCGGCGTGAGGATAGGGCAGGGGGGCGAGGGTATAGCTCATGGTTTGGTTGGAAGAGGTCTGGGCGGAAAGGGAAGTGGCGCCGAGCGCGGCCGCGGCGAGGGAGGTCTTGCTGATGAAATCCCTGCGGTTCATGGATTACAGGTTGCGGAAAGCCGGCGGGGGTCAAGCCGAGGCGGCGGAATCGCGGCCCCGTTTCATGTTGAAATAGGCCTGCAGGATTTCCTGACAGGGGGCCTCGAGCACGCCGGAGGTCACTTGGACGCGGTGATTGAGTTTGGGGAGGCTGTGGAGTTCGACGGCTCCGCCCATGCAGCCCATCTTCGGGTCGCCCCAGGCGTAGACCACGCGGTTAAGGCGGCTCATGATCGTGGCGCCGGAGCACATCGGACAGGGCTCCTTGGTCACGTAAAGGTTGCACTCGTTAAGGCGCCAGTCGCCGATCTTCTTCGCCGCCTGCGTGATCGCCAGCATCTCCGCGTGGGCCGTCGGGTCGCCGGCGCGTTCGACCTCATTGTGGGCCGCCGCGATGATCTCGCCGCCGCGCTCGATGACCGCCCCGATCGGGACCTCGTCGATCCGCCAGGCATCGACGGCCAGGTTGAAGGCCAAGGCCATGTAGAAGGCGTCGTCCCGGTTCAGCTGGGAAGGGCGCATCTTCTCGAACGGGCAGATCAGCCCGGGGCGGGGGGTCGAGAGGTCGCCTTCCATGGGGGCAGGATTGTCCATGGCGGGTCCGTGGCAAGAGGGGAGGCGAGGGCATCGTTAAGGGTGATTGACTCCCTCCGAGGATAGGGATGCACTGCCCTCATAAGGCATGGCTGAAGAACCGGTCATCGAACTCGAAGGCAAAATCCTGCAGGTGCTTCCTGGCACCATGTTCCGGATCGAGCTCCCCAACAAGCACGTGGTGCTGGGACGTATCTCTGGCCGCCTCCGCAAGAACTTCATCCGCATCAACCCCGGGGACCGCGTTAAGGTCGAAATGACCCCGTCGGATCTGACGACCGCGCGCATCATCTTCCGTCTGCGTGACACGGCTCCGCGTCCGGCGATGCCGCCTCCCCCGAAGCGTCGCTTCTGACCGAAGAACCCGACTTGTCGGGTTTTTTATTGCCTACCCCGTCGATATTAATCCATTAATCATTACTCAACAACCCAACATTAATCCCCATGGCCATCTACAACAGCGTCCTCGATACCATCGGTAAGACTCCCCTCGTGCGCCTGAACAAGGTCACCGAAGGCCTCCACGCCGAAGTCCTCGTGAAGCTCGAGTTCTTCAATCCGCTTTCGAGCGTCAAGGACCGCATCGGTCGCGCGATGGTCGACGCTGCCGAGCGTGACGGTCGCCTGAAGCCGGGTGGCACCATCGTCGAGCCGACCTCAGGCAACACCGGCATCGCCGGCGCATACGTCGCCGCCGCCCGCGGCTACCGTTGCATCCTCACGATGCCGGAAACCATGTCCGTCGAGCGTCGCGTCCTCCTCCGCCTCCTCGGCGCCGAGATCGTCCTGACCCCCGGCGCGAAGGGCATGCGCGGCGCCATCGAGCGCGCCACGCAGCTCCGTGACGAGATCGGCGCGAACGCCTTCATGCCGATGCAGTTCGACAACCCGGCCAACCCGGAAGTGCATCGTCGCACGACCGCCGTCGAGATCTGGGAAGACACCGAAGGCAAGGTCGACGCCATCGTCGCCGGCGTCGGCACGGGCGGCACCATCACCGGCGTCGCGTCCGTGATCAAGGGCAAGAACGCCAAGTTCCGCGCCATCGCCGTCGAACCCGCCGCTTCGCCGGTCATCACGCAGACCCTCTCCAAGCAGCCTGTGCAGCCGGCTCCCCACAAGATCCAGGGCATCGGCGCCGGCTTCGTCCCGAAGAACTGCGACGTCTCCCTGATCGATGAGGTCATCCAGGTCTCCAACGAAGACGCCTTCGCCACCGCGCAGGAAGTCTCCGTCCGCGAAGGCCTCGCCGTCGGCATCTCCTCGGGCGCCAACATCTGGGCCGCCCTCCAGCTCGCCAAGCGTCCGGAGTTCGCCGGCAAGCGCATCGTCACGATCGCCTGCTCGCCGTCCGAGCGCTACCTCTCGACCGCCCTGGCCGAGAAGGTCCGCGCCGAAGTCACCGCGCTGACCGCCTCGTAAGCCGAAGGCGGACCTGGTCCCGAAGGCCCGTGTCGTGAGACGCGGGCCTTTTTGTTGGGACGCTAAAGAGGGCTGAATCGATGGCTGCGTCGATGACTGAATCGATGATAGGGCAGGCCCCCAGCCGATACCGTTCGCCGTATGGTGAACGCAAGGGTAGGGGCGGGGCTACGCCACGCCCTAGGGCACGTCGTAGTCGTGCCCCTGCCTTCGGCCACCGTTCGGCGGCCGGAGGGTCAGGTCATCCTGATGCTTTCTCCTTGAAGCCTTTCCCTGATTAGTGAACATTCGTTCACTTATGCTGGACATGCGTACTTTGCAGAGGTTCGAGGCCCGGCGGCCGTTGGCCCTGCCATTGCTCGGCTCGCGCGCGGTCGCGGGTTTCCCGTCGCCGGCCGACGACCACATGGAGCGTCGTCTCGACCTCAACGAGCACCTCATCCGCAGTCCGATCTCGACCTTCTTCCTGCGGGTCGACGGCGATTCGATGTCGGGCGCGGGCATCCTGCCGGGCGACCTCATCGTCGTCGACAAGGCCCCCTCGCCGCGCGCGGGCACGATCGTGGTCGCGGAGGTCGGCGGCGAATTCACGGTGAAGCACCTGGAGCGCGATCACGCCGGCGCTTGGAGCCTACGGGCCGACAGCCCGCGCTGGCCGGGCTGGTCATTGCCTTTCACGCCGGAATGC
>JBJTAX010000251.1:0-8754 GCA_046091055.1 Verrucomicrobiota bacterium
CCAGGCCCAGCCCGACCGCGCCCGGACGAACAAGGCCACCGCCGACTACCAGGCCGCGCGGAAACGCTCCAACGACTCCGAGTCGGCCTACCGCAAGGCCTTCGACTCCGCGCTGGCCAAGGTCGACGCCGGCGCGCCGGCGCTCCTGGAGAAGGAGCGGGCGGCCTTCCGCGAGCGCATGCTGAAGGCGCGCTCCGCGAAGAAAGCCGCCGCGCCCACGGCGGCGGAAAAAGACGACGAGGACGACGAGCCTGAGGTCGTCGAGAAAACCGACGAGTGACCGATGCGCGACCCGCCGAAGAGGCGGGTCGCTTATTTGGGGAGCGCGGCGACGAACGCCGACCAGATCTCTTCGATCGGCTCGAGGCCGACGGAGATGCGTAACAGATCCGGATCGAGCCCTGCGGCGCGGATACCCGCCCTGCCCTGCTCGGTCGTCACTTCATCGAAATGCGCGAGCCACAGGAACGGCGCGGCGATGGTGAAGGCGAGGCCGAAGCTGGGACCCTTGACCACCGCCAGGCGATCGTAGGCGCGGCGCATCGCGCCTTCGCGCAGCTCGACGGTGACCAGCGAGCCTGCGCCCGCGCCCGGACGCATGATCGCGCGATAGTGGTCGGCGGTCGGGCCGGTGAGGGCGGTGCGTACGCGCACGACCGAAGGGTGCGCGGCGAGACGTCGCGCGAGTTCGGTCGCGTTGGCCGAGAGCTTCGCGGTGACCTGCGCGACCTGCGCCGCTTGCGGGGCGAGCGCCGCGGCGTCGAGCGCGTGCAAAGGGACGTGCCGCTGCCGGGCGGCGGCCAGGAGCTCGGCGGCGCGCGGGCGCGCGGGATTCACGGCGAGGACCCCCGCCATAACGTCGCCCGACGAGGCGGCGTACTTCGTGAGGCTGCAGGGGACGAGGTCGGCGTAAGGCAGGACAGCGGTGGCGGCGACGCCGGCGGAACTCGGGTCGACCACCAACATCGCCCCGTGAAGATCGCAAAGCGCGCGCAGCGCGCGCAGATCGGCGGTCTGGAGCTGCGGATTATTAGGCGCTTCCGTGAGGACGCCCGCGACGTCTCCCCGCGCGAGGAGGCGCCCGACCTCAGCGAGGTCGGTGACGTCATGGACGAACCTGCGCTCGACGCTGGGATTCTTCTCCAGCAGGCGGATCGAATCGACGTACAGCCAGCCCAGCTGGATCCAGACGCGGCGACCGGCGGCGGACTGCAGGAGGTCGACGGCATGCAGGGCGGCGTCGACGGCGTTCATGCCCGAGGAGCAGAGGAGCAGGTCCGCGGGCGCGACGCCTGCGAAACAGGGCGTGAGGGCGGCGCGCACTTCGGCCGAGCCCGTGTCGGGCGCGTCAGGCTCATCGGCGAGCCAGGCCTCGGCCTGACGGGAAGAAATGAGCGCGCCGGTGTGCTGCACGAGCTTGGCCAGCCGGTCCGCGGCGGCGCCTGACTCGACGATGAGCAGGATGCCCGCCCCGCCGACACCATAGGCCAGCGGGCGCGCGCCGGCCTGCGCTGCGAGCCGCCGTGCGACATCCTCCCGCGCAAGGGGGAAAAGCGCCCAAGGCGGGGCGGGCCAGCTCGGCGGCAGGTACTCCGAGTCCGGCGTGAATGCGCATCGGCGGGCCAGCTCCTCCGCGGCCGCCGAGACGAACGCGTTACGCACAAAGCGCGGGTAGCCGGCGTGGAGCAGTTTCCAGACGCGCTCTTCCTTGCGCTCGTAGCTCTCGACGTCGGCGAGCGTCGGCAGGCAGACGACGGTCGCGTGCGGCGAGTCGGGCACCGTGACGCCCAGGGCTGGGGAAAGGAGCGGCACGTTCAGAGACCTTCGGCGGGCAGTTCGTTCTGCAGGATCTGCTCGAGCGACTGGCGGCGACGGATGAGCGAGAAGCGGCCGTCGCGACGGAGGAGGACTTCCGGAGCTTCGGGGAACGAGTTGTAGTTCTTGGTGCTCATCCCGGCGCAATAGGCGCCGGCGCCGCCGATGACGCAGAGGTCGCCCGGCGCCGCGACGGGGAGGCGGCGCGGGGCGAGCGTCTCGGGCTCGCCGGGCGCGCAGCTGATGAGGTCGCCCGATTCGCAGCAGTGGCCGACGATCACGTAGTCGCGTTCGCCGGCGGCGGGCTTCACGGGATAGAGGTGCACCGGATGCTGCGAACCGTAGAGGGAAGGACGCAGGATCTCCGTCATGCCGGAGTCGAGCTTGAGGAATTCGCGGGCGCCGGTGGAGACGACGTCCTGCACGCGCGCGAGGACCGCGCCGGCGTTGGCGACGAGGAACGTGCCGGGCTCGATCTCGAGACGGAGCCTGCGTCCGTCGGCCGCGGCGAACTTCTCGAAGGCGACCTTGACCGGCGCGCCGACGACCTGCGGATCGGTGCCCTTCTCCGTAGCCACGCGGGCCACCTTGTAGCCGCCGCCGAGGTTGAGGGTCTGGACGGCCGGGAAACGGGCGACGAGCGCGAGGCTGGCCGCGGAGACTTCCTGCCAGACCAGCGGATCGCTGCCGGAGCCGATATGGGTATGGATGCGGACGACCTTGAGGCCGTACTGCTTCACGATGGCCTGGGCCTGGTCGGCCCATTCATGCCAGATGCCGAAAGAGGAGTCCGGTCCGCCGACGTTGGTCTTGCCCGTGCCGCCCGAGCCCTTGCCGGGGTTGAAGCGTAGGCCGACCTCATGACCAGGGAGGGCCTGGCCGATGCGTTCCAGCTGGAGGAGGGAGCAGGCGTTCACGTGCACTCCTTTATCAAGGAGGGGCGCGAAATCGTCCGGGAGCTCCTGGGAGGACAGGGAGATGCGGTCGGCCGGGACGCCGGCGTGCATGGCGCGGCGGACTTCCCAGCCCGAGCTGGCGTCGAAATGGAGTCCTTTGTGGGCGAAGACCTTGAGGATGGCCGCGTTCGGGCAGGCCTTCATGGCGAACCGGACCGTCAGCCCGTAAGCGTTCGGGAAGGCCATCATGGCGTCGGCCTGGGCCTCAAGGGTCGTCTGGTCGTAGACGTAGCAAGGGGTGCCATGGGCCGCCGCGATCTGGCGGGCCGGGTCAGGAAAAAGGAAGCGGTGATTTTCCACGGGAGTGTCTCGGGCGGACTTTGGCAGGCCCGCCCTTCCCTTCCAGCCTTTTTGCGGACGTATGACACCGCTTGCCTCCCCTCCCCTCGCCCCCTGGGATGCCCTCGGCCCACGCCGTCCCATCTCCGTCACCGAGCCCATCGTCGCCGCCGGGACTCCTGCGGGCCGCTCGGCTCTGGCGATCGTCCGCGTCGACGGACCGCTCGCCGCGACGATCGCGACGCTCGCGCTCGGCCGGAAGTCGCCGCCGAAGGAGAAGGCTTCGACGCTGGGCATCTGGCGCGACCAGTCGGGCGCGCCGATCGACCAGGTCGTGGCCGTGCTCTGGTCCGCCGGCCGTTCGTTCACCGGCAACGATTCGCTCGAGGTCACCTGCCACGGCAACCCGCTGCTCGTGCGCCGGATCGCCGAAGACTGCCTCGCACGCGGCGGCCGACTCGCCGAACCCGGCGAGTTCACGCGCCGCGCATACCTCGCGGGCCGGATCGACCTGACGCAGGCCGAGGCCGTCGCCGACCTGATCCACGCCAGCTCCGAGCGCGCGCTCGCCTCGGCGCGGCGCCTGCTCGCCGGCGAACTCGGCCGGCACGTCGCGCGCTGGACGGACCGCACGTTGCAGGTCCTCGCCGAACTCGAGGCGCACATCGACTTCCCCGAGGAGGACCTCCCGCCGGAGGATCCCTGCGGACCTGCGGCCCGCTTGGCCGGAATCGCGTCAGAACTTTCCGCATACGCCCGCACCGCGAAGCACGACGGCGCCCTGCGGGCCGGCCTGCGCGCGGCCGTCGTCGGCGCGCCGAACGCCGGCAAGTCGAGCCTGCTCAACGCGTTGACCGGCGCGGAGCGCGCGATCGTGAGCCCGGAGGCCGGGACCACGCGCGACTACCTCGAGGCGCCCGTCGCGGGCCTGCCGCTCGCCGTCACCGCGATCGACACCGCCGGCCTCCGTGACGGCGGCTCGTCGCTCGAGCGCCACGGCATGACGCGCGCGCTCGAACAGGCGCGCGGCGCGCACCTCCTGCTGCTCGTGGTCGACGCCTCGGCCGAGCCCCCTGCCCTGCCCGCGGAACTCGTCGCGTTGCTCGACCCCGCGCGCACGCTCGTGGTCGCGAACAAGGCGGACCTCCCCGCGCACCCGACGCAGCAAGATTTCCTGCCGCAGCTCACGAAGCTGTCGGCCTGCCTCCTTGACGGACGTGACGCTGAGAAGCTCCGCGCCATGCTCGGCGACTTCCTGGTCGCCCGCGAGATCGCGCCAGGGGCCGAGGACCTGGTGGTCTCCGTCCGCCATGCCGAGGCGATGACCCGGGCGGCCGGCGCCTTGACCGAAGCCGTCGGCCACCTCAAGGCCCCCATCCAGACCGAACTGGCGGCCGCCCAGGCCCGGGCTGCCCTGGACTCCCTCGGAGAGATCGTCGGACGCATCGATAATGAGCGTATGCTGGACAAGCTCTTTGCTTCCTTCTGCATAGGTAAGTGATTCCCTCCGGTGAGGGAGCGCCTATGCGACCTCACAAACAAATCCGCCTCGGGCCCGGCCGCCCCTACGACGTCATCGTCTGCGGGGCCGGCCATGCCGGCGTGGAGGCCGCCCTGGCCGCGGCCCGCATGGGGGTCGATGTCCTGCTCCTGACGGGCAACGTGGACACCATCGCCCAGATGAGCTGCAACCCTGCCATCGGGGGGCAGGCCAAGGGGCACATCGTCCGGGAGATTGACGCCCTCGGGGGTGAGATGGGCCTGACGGCCGACGTCACCGGCATCCAGTTCCGCCTCCTCAACTCCTCCAAGGGCCCGGCCGTCCAGGCCCCTCGGGCCCAGTGTGACAAGAAGGCGTACCAGTTCCGGATGAAACACCTCTGCGAACTACAGGAAGGACTGACCATCTTCCAAGCCCAGGTCACCGGCCTGATCTTCAAGGCCGGCGCCGTGGTCGGGGTGCAGACCAACCTGGACCTCGATTTCCACGCCAAGACCGTGGTTGTCACCACTGGTACTTTCCTCCGCGGCCTGATGCACATCGGGTCGAACAAGACCGAAGGCGGACGCTTGGGGGATTTTAGTGCTAAGTCATTGTCTGGCAGTTTCTTAGAAGCAGGCATTGAACTGCAAAGATTGAAGACCGGCACCCCTCCGCGCATTCTCGGATCGTCCATCGATTTCAGCAAGTGTGCGGAGCAGCCGGGCGATGCCTCCCCTACCCTTTTTGCCTTCCACGACACCCGCCAGCAGCCCGATTTGTTCCACGTGGAACAAGCGGGTGAACGCCTCCCGGGATGGACCCCTGGCAGCGACCAGGTTTCCTGTTGGATGACAGAAGCCACGGGCGCCACGGGCAAGATCGTCCAGGAGAACCTCCACCTCTCTCCCCTTTATGGCGGCGAGATCACCGGGGTCGGTCCGCGCTACTGCCCTTCCATTGAAGACAAGTTCGTAAAGTTCTCGGACAAGGACGCCCATAAGCTCTACCTGGAGCCCGAAGGTCGTAATACCGACGAATGGTATATCAACGGCCTGTCGACCTCCCTGCCCTTCACCGTCCAACTGCAGATGTTGGCCTCCGTCCCGGGACTGGAAAATGCCGTCATGCTGCGTCCGGCCTATGCTGTGGAGTATGATTTCGCCCCGCCGACCCAGCTCTACCCCACCCTCGAATCTAAAAAGGTCGAAGCCCTCTTCTTTGCCGGCCAGATCAATGGCACCTCCGGCTACGAGGAAGCCGGCGCTCAAGGCCTGGTGGCCGGGGTCAACGCTGCCTGCAAGGTCAATGGTCAGACCCCGATGGTCATCGGTCGTGATGAAGCCTATATCGGGGTTCTGATTGACGATTTGGTGACCAAGGGCACTCAGGAGCCTTACCGGATGTTCACCAGCCGGGCTGAATTCCGCCTTTTATTCAACCACGGCAGCGCCGAACTTCGCCTAAAGGATAAAGTCGCCGAATTCAGCCTAGTCCCGCCCGACCGATTGGCTCGCATCAGGACCAAGGCCGATAAAGTCGCTCATTGGATCGAATACCTTGAAAAGCTGGCCATCCCGGGCGGGATCGCCGGCGACGTCATCCGCCGTAATTGGGATTCGACCCCCAAGGACTTGCCGCCGACATTCCTGACCGAAGCGCCTGAAGTTCAGGCCGAAGTCATGTACCGGGTCAAATACCGCGGCTATCTGGAGCGCGAAACACGGAACGCCCGAAAGCTTCACGACCTGGACTCCTTTAAGGTGCCGGAAGGCTTTGATTTCTTAAAAGCGTATGGAATCCGTATCGAAGCGCGGCAAAAGCTGCAGGCCATCCAACCCAAAACCCTCGGTCAGGCCAGTCGGATAAGCGGCGTCAATCCAGCCGATATCTCATTATTGATGGTCCTCTTCCGGTCTAAAGCTTGAAGCTAACTAGGGCAGGGAAGGGGAGTGTTCTACGTGGAACATCCACTCGGTTAAGATTGCGGCCGCATGAGGTGACAATCGTGTTTCGTGTATATATAAAATGTTGTTATTCAATATTTTATGTGATTATTATGGGGCGTTTCCCATTCGCCCCATTTGTCACCTAACTCTGGCGCTTAATCCGAGAGGGGCTTTATGGTGGGGTATACCATTATGGACGCCGAACACCTCAAGCGCATCCTGATCGTCGACGACGAAGCCGACGTGACGGAACTCTTGGACTACAAGTTCAAGCAAGCCGGCTACGCCATCCGCACCCTCAACGACCCGCTACGCGCCATCGGCCTGGCCCGGGATTTCCGGCCGGACCTGATCATCCTCGACGTGATGATGCCCGAACTCACCGGCGTCCAGCTCTTGCGCATGGTCCGGGCCGACGCCTTGCTGCAGGACACGCCCGTGATCTTCCTCACGGCGAAAGGGGAGACGGTCGACAAGGTCAAGGGCCTCGAGTCCGGCGCCGACGACTACGTGACCAAACCGTTCGACACGCGCGAGCTCATGCTGCGCGCGCAGGCTCTGCTGCGCCGGGCGAAGTCGGCCGCCGCGAAACCGTCGACGCGCCTCGCCGCCGGCGCTCTCCTGCTCGACATCGAACGCCACGAAGTGACCGCGGCGGGCAAGGCCGTCGAACTCACGGCGACCGAATTCAAGCTGCTCCGTCTGCTGCTCGAACGGAAGGGCCGGGTGCAGTCGCGCGAAGAACTGCTGGCCGATGTCTGGAACTACTCGCCCGACCTCGAGACGCGCACCGTCGACACGCACGTGCGGCGCCTGCGCGAGAAGCTCGGGCCGGCCGGCGACGTGATCGACACCGTGCGCGGCGTGGGCTACCGCGTGAACGGCTGACCGCTTTGCGCTGGCGCCGGAGCGGCGCGCGCGGCAGCATCTCCCGCCGATGACCTGGATCCCTTGGCTGCTCCTGCTCGCGCTCGGCGCGGCCGCCGGCTGGGCCTTCGCCTCGCTCGCCGCGCACCTGCGCTGGGCTCGCCGCTCCCTGCGCGGCGACGCCGGCGCGCGGCGGCCCGACGGCTGGCTCGTGCGCGCGTTGCGGCTCGGAGAACTCTTCGCGGCGATCGAAAGCCGCGCGGCCGACGAGGAAGAACGGCGCGCGGCGGCGGCGCGGCGGGTCGAAGCGCTGCTCGAGCCGCTGACCGACGCCGTGCTCGTCGTCGACGCGCAGGACCGGCTGCGGCTCGCCAACCCCGCCGCCGCCGCCTTGTTCGGGCTGGCCAAAGGCGACGTGGGCGGGCCGGTCGTGCCGCTCGCGCGCAGCGCGGATTTCATCGAACTGGTGCGCCGCGTGCGCGCGGAGGGCGACGCGCGCGCCACCATCCTGCTCAACCGGGCGCCGCTGGCCGACGTCTGGGTGCAGGCCGCCGGCGCGCGCACCGACCCGGAGGCGTTCGGCGCCGGCGCGGCGATCTTCGTGCTCGCCGATGTGACGGCGCTGAAGCGCCTGCAGGCGATGGAAAGGGATTTCGTGACCAACGTCTCGCACGACCTGCGCACGCCGGTCACGATCCTGCGCGGCTACGCCGAGACGCTCGCCGAGGACCAGTCCACGATGTCGGCGGAAGACCGCGCGCGGTTCGCGCAGAAGATCGTCGGCTCCGTCGGCCGGCTCCAGGGTCTCGTCGAAGGTCTGCTGTCGCTCGCGAGCCTCGAGACGTCCCAGGATCTCCGGCCGGAAACCGGGGCGTTGCACGCCGCCTCCCGGGCGGCGGGCGTCCGCTTGGAATTGGACCTGGCGTCGCGGATGGGCGGGATCGCCGACCCGCTTCAATCTCGCCGTCTCGTCCAGAACCTCATCGACACCGCGCTGGCCCACGCCACGGGGCTGACACGGCTGGTCATCGCGACCCGCGACACGCCGAAAGGCACCGAGCTGAGCGTCGAGGACGACGGGGCAGGAGTCGCCCCCGCCGATCTGCCGAGGCTGTTCGACCGCTTTTACCGGACGGACAAGTCCCGGCGCGCCGGCGGGAGCGGGCTGGGACTCAGCATCGTGCGCCAGGTCGCGGAACTGCATGGGGGGTCCGCGACGGCCGAACCGGCGAAACCCAAGGGCCTCCGGATCACGGTGACGCTGCCGAATCCCTCGGCATGAAAAACCCGCCGTTCTTCGGCGGGTTTTTGGCTCCATCTGAAACTGGAGCGCGCGCCTGGACTTGAACCCGCAACAGCCACCTTGGCAAGGTGGTACTCTCCCATTGAGCTACGCGCGCGCTGGAGA
>JBJTAX010000252.1:0-12321 GCA_046091055.1 Verrucomicrobiota bacterium
CCCCACCAGCTCTCCCCCCCCAACCGCGCCGGTGGCGTCACCGTCGAGGGGAACACGTTCAACGGCATCACCAAGACCGCCGTCGATATCCTCGGCCAGACCCCCCAGGCCGACGAGCCTATCGCCGGACTGCGCTTCGTCTTCCCTGACACGCTCGCCGCCCCGAAGCCGACCAAGGCCACGAAGTCCGCCAAGACGGCCCCGGCCCCGCCCAAGCCCATGGATGAATTCGCCGGCCGTTTCGTGCTCACCGCCGTCGACGTCACCGCCGACCGCATCGCCGGCGACCAGGTCAATATCCATCGCCTCCTGAAGTTCGGCCGCATCACCGCCGACGCCTGGACCGAGGACTATCCGGCCAAGGACGTCCGCGCCTTCGACGTGCTCAACCGCGGCTGGTCGCCGCCGGCGGCCACCGGCACGCATCACCTCACGTTGACGTTCGCCACGCCGATCAGCGCGAAAGAGCAGCCCTACCTCACCGCGCAGATCTACTTCGGGAACAAGGCGGGCGGCGCTCCCAGCGAGGGCGAGCTCTTCGCCTTCACCGGACATGACGACGGTACCGACCTGCCGGAATCCGTCCTGCGGATCCTGACGACCGACGCCGCGAAACGAACCGCCGAGCAGCGGCAGGCCCTGTGGGCCTACTGCGCCAGGCACTCGGATGAGATGGCGGCCGTAGGCATCGACCTGGCCAACGCCCTGGAGCGACTCCGGGTCCTCACCGAACCCCAGTCGACGATGGTGATGAACCTCTCCGCCAAACCGCGTGAGACGTTCATCCTGAACCGCGGCGACTACTCCCAGCCCACCGTGAAGGTCGAAGCCGGCACGCCCGCCAAGCTCCCCGCCCTGCCCGCCGGAGCTCCCGCCAATCGCCTCGGACTCGCGGAGTGGCTCATCATGAAGGAAAACCCGCTCACCGCCCGGGTCGCCGTCAACCGCGTCTGGAAACTCCTCTTCGGCGCCGGCATCGTGACCACCGCGGCGGACTTCGGCTTCCAAGGCGAATGGCCCAGCCACCCCGAGCTGCTCGACACCCTCGCGGTCGATTTCGTCGATTCAGGATGGAACCTCAAGGGACTCATCAGGCAGATCGTGACTTCGTCGACCTATCGCCAGACGTCACGCACCTCGGCCGAGCTTCTGGAGAAAGACCCGGCCAACCGCCTCCTCTCGCGCGGTCCGCGCTTCCGCCTCCAGGCCGAACTCATCCGCGACCAGGCCCTGCAGGTCGGCGGGCTGCTCGTCCCGCAGCTCGGCGGCCCGAGCGTGAACCCTTATTCCCCCTTCGACCTGTGGCGCGAGGTCAGCCACTACGGCAGCTCCCCGGCGACCTCCCAGGTGTTCGTCCAGGATCACGGCGAGAAACTTTACCGACGGTCGATGTATACTTATTGGAAACGCACGGCCCCGCCGGCCAACATGGTCACGTTCGACGCGCCCAACCGGGAGGTCTGCACCATCAGCCGCAGCAGCACCACGACCCCGCTGCAGGCGCTCGTGACCTTGAACGACGTCCAGTTCGTCGAGGCCGCCCGCGGTTTCGCCCAACGCATCATCCGTCACGGCGGCGATGACTCCGCCCGCATCCGCTGGGCTTTCCTCGAGGCCGTCTCCCGCCCGCCGTCCGCCAAGGAACTGTCGCTGGTCGGCAAGGCCCTCGCCCGCGAGCGAAGCCGCTACGCCGCGGACCCCGGTCGGGCCGCGAAAGCCCTCAGCCCAGGGGAATCCGCGCGCGACGCCACGGTCCCGGCGGCGGAGCATGCCGCCTGGATGCAGATAGCCACCCTTCTCCTCAATCTCAGCGAGACCGTGACCCGGAACTGAACCATGCATCCTCAAGACGATTTCCTGAACCATCTCACGCGCCGCACCTTCATCGGGCAATCCGCCCGCGGGGTCGGCGGGCTGGCCCTTGGCTCGATGCTCTTCCCGGAGCTCATGGCCGCCGGCGCGAAGACCCGCGAAGGCGGACTGGCGGGCCTTCCGCACTTCGCCCCCAAGGCGAAGCGGGTCCTCTGTCTCTTCCAGTCCGGAGGCATGTCGCACGTCGATCTCTTCGACGACAAGCCTGCCTTGCATGAGTTCGCGGGCAAGGACCTGCCCCCCTCCGTCAAAGGCACGCAACGGCTCACCGGCATGACTTCGGGACAGAAGGGCTACCCGGTGCGACCCCCGCTCATGGACGGCAAGGCCTGCGGAAAACATGGGACCTGGATCAGCAACCTCATCCCGCACATCCAGGGCATCGCGGATGATATCTGCATCATCAAGACCCTGAACACCGAGGCCATCAATCATGACCCCGCGATCACGTTCCTGAACACCGGCAACCAGCAGCCCGGCTATGCCAGCATGGGCGCCTGGGCCAGCTATGGGCTCGGCACCGAGAACACCAACCTTCCGGCGTTCATCGCGATGGTCTCGCAAGGGACCGGCAAGAACCCAGGCCAGCCGGTCTTCTCCCGGCTCTGGGGCAGCGGTTTCCTTCCCTCCAACCACCAAGGGGTCGGCCTGCGGCCGGGCGCCAATCCGGTGCTCTATCTCCAGAACCCTCCGACCGTGGACGGCGCCCAGCGTCGCGAACTGCTGGACGACCTGGCGACGCTCAATGAGGAAAGAGCCCGCGAGCTGGGCGACCCGGAGACGATCACCCGTATCAAGGCCTATGAGATGGCCTTCCGCATGCAGACCTCGGTCCCGGAACTGGCCGACATCTCCCGGGAATCCAAAGCCACCCTGTCCGCTTACGGGCCTGAGGTGACCCGACCCGGCTCCTACGCCGCCAACTGCCTGCTCGCCCGGCGCCTGCTCGAACGCGACGTCCGTTTCGTCCAGCTGTTCCACCGCGGCTGGGACCAGCACGTCGCCTTGTCCCGTCAGCTGCCTAACCAGTGCCGGGACATCGACCAACCCACCGCCGCCCTCATCAAGGACCTCAAGGCGCGCGGACTGCTCGAGGACACCTTGGTCATCTTCGCCACCGAGTTCGGACGCACGGCCTTCACCCAAGGCGGCTTTGGGAATCCGGCCAGCGGACGAGACCACCATGGCCGGTGCTTCTCGGTGTTCCTCGCCGGCGGCGGCATCAAGCCGGGCTTCGAATACGGGGCGACCGACGACTTCGCCTATAACATCGCCAAGGACGGCGTGCACCTCCGGGACCTGCACGCGACCATCCTCCACTGCATGGGCATCGACCATGGGCGTTTCACCTACAAGTTCCGGGGTCTCAACGTGAGACTCACCGGCGTCGAAGAAGCCCACGTCGTCAAAGGCGTGCTGGCCTGAGCGGAGAAACATCGCAGGCGCAAAAAAGGCGGCCCGCCAGGGTCGCCTTCCTGCCAAGCCATGACGGTCGCTCAGCGAGTCAACGTGACGAAGGTCGGCACGTCGTTGTCCGCCGGGACATAAGGATGGGTCGAGGAGACGACGGAGGTCACGTCGAAGCGGATCGTACCGCGGGCGCCGCGCTTGAACTTAGGCGAAGTGACGCTCACTTGGCCGAATTCGTTTGTACGGATGGCGACTTGCGGGGCGGAAACCATTCCGGAAACAGTCACGTTCACCAAGGCGCGGCGGAGCGGATTGCCATACTGGTCCTGCACGAGGATCGTGGCGTTCGCGACGTCCGACACCGAGTTAAGGCGCGCGAAGGAACCATTGATGAGCTGCAAGGAACAGCTCGGGGCCACGGTCGGACCCGTGACGGTCACGGTCACGCTCGTGGTGGCCGAAGCTCCGAGATCGTCGACCACGGTCAGCGTAGGACGGTAGACGCCGGGCGCCTGGTAGCGGTGCGAGGCCACCGGACCGGTCGCGGTGCGCGGATAGACATCGTTGAAATTCCACAGGTAATTGATGATGATGCCATCCGGATCGTTCGACAGGGTGCCGTTGAAATTGACCAAGGCACCCGGCTGGGTCGCGTAGTCGTAAGTGGTCGGAGTGGTGAGGGTGGCGTCGGCGATGGGCGTCTTGTTGCCCTGCTCGGGCCAGGCGGCCACGAGGCTATAGTAGCCGATGGAACCATAGTCGGTATAGCCTTCGGTCACCCCGGTGCCGTTGCCGATGCCGTCCAGCTGGATGTAGTAAAATCCTTCGGCAGGCAGGGCGACCGAGATGGGCGCCGGCGCCATGTTGCCGACGGTTCCGGCACCCTCGTAAGTCCCGATCGCGGTCCCGGCAGAGTTGAGCACCTTGACCTGCAGACGAAGATTCGGGGCGGTGAGGGCGACCTTCGGGGTGATGGTCAGGTTGCCCTTGCCCGCGGCTATTTTGATCATGTCGACGTCGGCTTGGTTGCTGATGATGCCTCCTCCGGTCAAGGAGGTGCCGGGAGCGACTGTCGCGGTCGCCATCGTGCCGCCATGGTCGTCAGGTATGAGAGGAAGACCTGAGTTGGTGTTATTGATGGCGACCAGATTGTCCTGCTTTTGATTGGCATTTTGGTACTCACCTTTGGCCCACTGGTTCACGGGACGGAGACCAGCGCCCATGATCGGAGACCAGGAAAGCGCGCCGGACCCGTGACCGAGGAAATACTCCCCGTCCCCCGGCTCCTGCCCTTGGTGCAGCAGGCTCACCGTGTGGCCCACTTCGTGGGAAGTCACGCCGGCTATCACCCCGGCGCTCCAGCCGCTCGTGGCGAAGGTGAAGCAAGGGTCGTCGATCGAGGAGGAGAAGGAGTTCAGGTGGGCGATGCCGGCGGCCTCGGTGTCGAAAGACTTCGGACCGATGACGACACGGATTCCGTAGGCCAGATCGCCCGCGCTGGTCTTGCGCAAGCCTTCCACGCCTGGGTCTTCAGTCGTGACATCCACGTCCCACGGCGCGAAATGCTCCGAAATTCGACGGAAGGCCTCCTGGACGATCGCCCTCTCCGCGGCATTGAAGGCCGGGTCGGCGTCTTGGCTGAACGCAGGGGTGACCAGGTTCGGGTCCCGGCCGGCATTCCAAGGAGTGTTGCTGGTGACATGGCCGTCGAAATCCAGGTAGATCTTACGGGTGGCCGACGGCCTGCTATGGAGCAGGAAGGTCTGCTCCAAGGGGAAACTAGGGGTCGAAGTGACCTTGGTGGTGTCGGGTCCGACCTGAATCTTCATGGAGCAGGCATACAGCGGATTACCGGCGGTGTCGAAATGAAGGTCGTGGTCGTGACCGCAAGCGGAGCGAAAAGCCACGGCGGTCTCAGGCGTCATCTGATCTCGCTGGATGGCCGCCTCGATCTCAGACTGAGGCACGGTCGAGGCCCGACGCCAAACACCCGCAGGACCGGTGAGCTTGCTGTCCTTGGAAGCGACATCGGCGACGGCAGGCTTGGCGCCGGACGTCATCGGCACGGAAGGCGTGGCCGACGGGACGCGCGTGGAATCAGCGATCAGGGCGGAGACGCCCCCGAGCGAGATGCCAGGAGATCGGGGAGACGCCGGGGCGCCGGGGACGACGACCTCGGGCTGTCGAGCCGGAGAGGCCGGAGCCTTCGCCAAGGCGGCCGGAGCGGCCACCGGCGCAGCCACGCTTGTCGCGGCATACTCGCGATAACCGTCATCCTTGCCTGACAGGAAGTAACCCAGGGCCAATACAGCGGTGGCGACCCAAAGGGTCAGGATGAGGCGATTTTGAAACATGAGCAGATTCAAAGGACGGCGGCTTCCAAGGCAATCCACTAATTTCTTGCTTAAAACCTCCGATAAAAGCGGTATTTGGCATGCCCGATCGCCTCTACGCCTCGATACTCTGCCTCTTGCTGGTCATGCTGAACCCCTCGGCCTTAGCCAGGCCCAGGAACGTCGTCCTGATCCTGGTGGATGACATGGGGCAGACCGACCTGTCCTGCTACGGCAGCAAGTTCTACGAGACCCCTCACGTCGACCAACTGGCCAGGGACGGCGTGCGTTTCGCGAACGGTTACTCGGCCTGCACGGTCTGTTCGCCCACCCGCGCCGCGCTGCTCACCGGCAAATACCCCGCCCGCCTGCGCATCACGGACTGGATCGCCGGGCATGAGCGCCCCAAGGCCAAACTGAAGATTCCCGACTGGCAGAAATTCCTGCGCTTCGAGGAAATCACGCTCGCCGAACAGTTCAAAGCCGCCGGTTACGCCACGGCCAGCATCGGCAAATGGCATCTCACGCCGGCGCTCAAGGAAGGCGACGAAGCGTATTACCCCGAAAAGCACGGCTTCGACCTCAATGTCGGCGGCTACGCCCGCGGCCAGCCGCCCAGCTACCATGCGCCCTACAAGATCCCGACGCTGGCCGAAGGACCGGTCGGCGAATTCCTGACCGACCGCGAGGCGGCCGAGGCGGTGAAGTTCATCGAGGCCAACAAGGAGAAGCCTTTCTTCCTTTACCTGCCGCACTACGCCGTGCACACGCCCCTCGGCGGCAAGCCGGAAGTCATCGCCAAGTACCAGGCGAAGGCCGCCAAGCTGCCTGACCTGAAGCAGAAGAACGCCACCTACGCCGCGCTCGTCGAGAGCGTCGACGACTCCCTCGGCACGATCCGCGCCGCGCTGAAACGGCTCAAGCTCGACGAGGACACGATCATCGTCTTCACGGCCGACAACGGCGGGCTCTTGCCGGTCACCGACAACTCCCCGTTCCGCGTCGGCAAAGGGTCGGCCTACGAGGGCGGGGTGCGCGTGCCGCTCATCATCCACGCCCCGGGCTCGGGCAAAGCCGGCCATGTCGAGACGACCCCGGCGATGACCATCGACCTGTATCCGACCTTGCTCGACTTGGTCGGCGCGAAACCCCTGCAGTCCTTGGTCGACGGCGTGAGCCTGGCGCCGCTGCTCCGCCAAGGCGTCAAGCCCGACCGCGCAGACCTGTTCTGGCATTACCCGCACTATCACCCGGGCGGCGCGACACCCTATAGCGCGATCCGCAGCGGCGACCTCCGGCTGGTCCATTTCTACGAGGACGGACGCGACGAGCTGTACGACCTCGCCGCCGACGTCGGCGAAACCAAGGATCTCGCCGCCGCCCAGCCCGACCAAGCCAAGGCCCTGCGCGCCCGGCTCGACGCCTGGTTGAAATCCGTCGACGCGCAGCTGCCTGCCCCCAATCCGGCGCATGACGCGGCCGCGGACGGGGCGCAGGGCAGGAAGAACGCCAAGGCCAAGGCGAAGAAATGAGGGGCCTGCTGCTCTGGGCGGCCGGCGCGGCCTCCGCCGCCTCCGCCGCCGCACCCCTGCCCGGCCTCCCCGTCCATGCCCGCGTGCTTTTCCAAGGGGACTCCATCACCGACGGCGCCCGCGGCCGCTCGTCCGACCCGAACCACGTGCTCGGCCATGGCTACGTCTTCCTCATCGGCGCCGACCTCGGCGCCGCTGCGCCGGAGCACGGACTCGTGTTCCTCAACCGCGGCGTGTCCGGCAACACGGTCCTCGATCTCGCGAGACGCTGGCCGCAGGACGCGCTCGAACTCAAGCCCGACCTCCTGAGCGTGCTCATCGGCGTGAACGACTCCGCGAAAGGCGTGGAGCCGGCGCAGTTCGAGCGGACCTACGACGAGCTCCTGACGGCCGCCCGCGCGGCGAACCCGGGACTCCGCCTGGTGCTCTGCGTCCCTTTCACGGGGACGGACGGACCCGCGCTCGCCAAGTCGCCGGGACGACGCGAACGGGTCGCGGGGTTGGCACCCGTCATACGCCGGCTCGCCGCGAAACACGACGCTCTCGTCGTCGACTTCCAGAAGGCCTTCGACGCGGCCCTCGCCCGCGCCCCCTCGTCCTGGTGGATCTGGGACGGCGTACACCCGACCGCCGCCGGCCATCGGCTCATGGCCGACGAGTGGCTGCGGGTCGTGCGAACGGACGGACGCTGAGCGCGGCTTACTTGGCGGCGGGGGCCTTACCCTTGCCTTTGCCTTTGGCGTTCTTGGCCGGGCCTGGGTTGGCGCCGGCGCGTTTCTTCGCGCCCGAGGCGTATTGATCTTCGACCTCCGGCACCTTGAGGTCGACGCGCAGCCTGGCGAGTCGGGCCTCGAGGTCCGCCTGGACGGACTCATAGCCCGGCTGGCCGAAGAAGCTCTTCATTTCCAGCGGATCCTTCTCGTTGTCGAAGAGATCGGTCTTGGTCTCGCCGTTGCCGTAGTAGCGCACGAGCTTGTAGCGGTCGGTGATCACGCCGTAATGCGGAGCGACATGGTGAGGCTGCGGGTATTCGTAGTAGTGGTAGTAGAACTCCTTGCGCCAGTCCGCCGGGGTCTCGCCCGCCAGGATCGGCGCCAGGCTGCGGCCCTGCATCTCCGCGGGCGAAGGCAGGCCGGCCATCGCGAGGAAAGTCTGCGCATAGTCGAGGTTCGAGACCAAGGCCTTGCTCACGGAGCCGGGCTTGGTCACGCCGGGCCAGCGGACGAGCAAGGGCGTGCGGACGGACTCCTCGAAGATCCAGCGCTTGTCGAACCATCCGTGCTCGCCGAGATAGAAGCCCTGGTCGGCGGAGTAGATCACGACGGTGTCTTCGGCCAGGCCTTCTTCCTCAAGGAACTTGAGCACGCGGCCGACGTTGTCATCGACTGATTTCACGGTGGCGAGGTAGTCGTGCATGTAGCGCTGGTAGCGCCAGCGCACGAGGTCCTTGCCCTTCGGGTCGGCCTTGCGGAAAGCTTCGTTGCGCGGCTCGTAGAAGGCGTCCCAGACGGCGGCCTGCTCGGCGTCGAGATTAGGCGGACGGACCAGCTTCACGTCGAGCGGCACGATGGTCTTCTCGAGCGTCATGTCATTCTCGGCCACCGCGCGGGCGCGGTTGGCGTAATCGTCGAACAGGGTCTCCGGCTCCGGGTACACCCGGTCCTTGTCGAAGCCGAGATCCTTGATGTTGGGAGCCCACTCACGATGCGGGGCCTTGTGCTGGCACATCAGCATGAAGGGCCTGGTCTTGTCGCGCTTGCGCACCCACTCGAGGGAGAGATCGGTGACGATGTCCGTGACATACCCCTGGGTCTTCACCATCCCGCCCGCGTTCTTCATGGCAGGATTGTAGTAGAGGCCTTGGCCGGGCAGCACCTGCCAGTAGTCGAAGCCCACGGGGTCGCTGACCAGGTGCCACTTGCCGATGACGGCGGTCTGATAGCCGGCCTTCTGCAGCAGCTTAGGGAAGGTGAGCTGCGTGCCGTCGAAGACGGAGTTCGAGTTGTTGAAGAAGCCGTTGAGGTGCGAGTACTTGCCCGTCAGGATCACGGCCCGGCTCGGCCCGCAGATGGAATTGGTGACGAGGGCGCGGTCGAAGCGCATGCCTTCGTTGGCGAGGCGGTCGATGTTCGGGGTCTGGTTAAGCTTACGCGCGTCGCCATAGGCGCTGATCGCCTGGTAAGCATGGTCGTCGGAAAAGATGAAGACGATGTTAGGCTGCTTGGCAGGGGCGGCGGACAATAGGCCGGTGGCCAGACAAAAGAGGGATGCCAGGATTCGCATGGGGTGAGGTACGGATAATCCAGCCGATGTGGAGTCCGTCTGCAACCTGTTATTCGTTTGAAACCCACCCCCTCCCCGCCTGTCTGGATGCCATGCGTCTGCTTCTCGCGGCTGGTCTGCTCATCTCTTCCTTGGCCACGGCCGCACCCGATCCGACCCCTTACCCCACGACTCCCAGCCCCAAGGGCCTGCAGGTGCAGATGGTCGATGACCTGCTGGAGTTGGGCGTCCGCCACGCCGGCATCAACCTGACGCTGAACGGACTGCTTTCCCCCGCCAAGGAGGCCAAACCCGGCCAGCCGACAGTCGCGGCCGATGGTTTCACGTTCGTGATCAACGACGCCTACGCGAAGTCGCTCGACCGTCAGATCAAGGCCCTGAGCGACAAGGGGGTCGTGGTCACGGCGATCCTGATCACCTACCGTTCGCCGGATGAACGTGTCCGCGCGCTGACGGTCCACCCGCAGGCGGATCCCGTCAAAGGCACCACGATGGCCGCGAACACGGTCACGCCCGAAGGACGGGCCTGCTATGCGGCGCTCACGGACTTCATCGCCCGCCGCTGGTGCTCGGCTGACACCTCGCACGGGCGGCTCTGGGGATGGGTCATCAGTAACGAGGTCAACTCGCACCACGAGTGGCACCAGATGGGTCCGGTCACGGTCGAGCAGCTCGCGACCCAATACGAAGACCAGGTCCGCCTCGCCTGGACCTCCCTGCGCCGTCATTCGGCCCACGCCCGCGTCTACCTCTCGATGGAGCACCATTGGAACTCGCAGGGCCACCCCGACCCGCTGCAGGCCTGTCGCGGCCGCACCCTGCTCGAGGCCTTCGCCCGCCGCGCCAAGGAGCGCGGCGACTTCGACTGGCACCTGGCCTTTCATCCCTACCCGAGCAATCTCCGCGACCCCCGCACATGGTTGGACAAGGTGACGTTCGACGACGACTCGAAGAAGGTGACCTTCAAGAACCTTGAGGTGATCGCCCGCAAACTCGCCGCGCCGGAATTTCGCTTCGAAGGCAAACCCCGCCGGCTCAGCCTCACCGAACAAGGCTTCGACGTGACGCAGCGACCGGACGCCCTCGCCGAGCAGGCCGCGGCCTACGCCTACGCCTGGGAGAAGGTCGCCCGCCTCGATGGCGCCGTCGACGCCTTCCTCTACCATCGACATGTCGACCATGCCAAAGAAGGCGGTCACCGCTTCGGACTCTGGAGCAATAAGCCGGGCTCCATCGCCGACCCCGACCAGAAACGCCCGATCTGGCAGCTGCTGAAAGCCGCCGACACCGACGGATGGAAAGCCGCCGCCGAACCTCACCTCAAGACCTGCGGCCTGAAGAGCTGGGATGAACTGAATCCAAAGTAGGCAGCGGTTAGCGGATGGCGGTTGGTGGTAAGGCTCAATCATGGCCGTGAGCTTAAGGCATCACCTCCCTTCCTGTTGCGATTCCAACCGCTAACCGCTAGCCGCCAAGACCTGCTCCATCCTTGCTCCCCGCTTCCCTGCCCCCCAATAAAGCCGCATGCACGGCTTAGTCATCGGACTCGACCTCGGCACCTCCGGTGTCCGCGCGGTCGCCGTCGACGCCTCCGGGAAGATCCTCGGACTGGGTTCGGCGAAGCTGCCCGCGACGAAGGCCGCCGGCTCCCGTCGGGAACAATCGCCCGAAGACTGGTGGACCGGCTGTCGCACGGCTTTAGACCAACTCAGCCAGCAGGTCGACCTCGCGGGCGCGCGGGCCGTCGCGGTCGACGCGACCTCAGGCACCATCTTGCCGGTCGATCACCATAATCGTCCGCTCGCGCCGGCGCGCATGTACGACGACGCCGATACGGGCGACCTGGCCGCGAAGATCAAGTCGCTGGCGCCTCGAGAAAGCGCCGCGCACGGCGCGGCTTCTCCCGCCGCCCGCGCCTTGGGATGGACCGGCCTGCCCCGACTCCACTGCGTCGTCCACCAAGCCGACTGGATCAACGGCTGCCTCGGCGCGACGCACTGGCAGACCGACGAGAACAATGCGCTGAAGACCGGCTACGATCCGGTCGCCCGCGAATGGCCGGATTGGCTCCGTGCCTTAGGACTGCCTCCCGGCATCCTCCCCGAAGTCGTCCCGGTCGGCACGCCGATCGGCCAGGTCTCGTCACAGGCCGCTATCGCCCTCGGCCTCCCCGCAGGCATCACCATCGCCGCCGGCACGACTGACGGTTGCGCGACCTTCCTGGCCAGCGGAGCCGCGGAACCCGGCGAAGCCTCCACGGCGCTGGGCTCGACCATCGTGCTCAAGTTGCTGAGCGATCGGCCAATCTTCGCGCCCGAACTCGGCATCTACAGCCATCGGATCGGCGACACCTGGCTCGCCGGCGGCGCTTCCAACTGCGGCGGCAGGACGCTGCTGCAGTTCTTCAGGGCCGAACAACTGGCCGGACTCGAAGCCTCGCTCGACCCGTCCAAGCCGACCGGGACCGACTACTATCCGCTGCCCTCCGTCGGCGAACGCTTCCCGGTCTCCGATCCGAACCTGGCGCCCTGCCTGACGCCGCGCCCGGCGGATGACTCGCGATTCGTTCAAGGCATCTATGAAGCCTTCGCTCGGGTCGAACAAACCGGGTACGAGAAGCTCGCCGCGCTTGGCGGCCCGAAGCTACGTAACGTCCGACATGCGGGCGGCGGCTCCCGCAGCGCCGCCTGGATGACCCTGCGCGCCCAAGCCCTCGGCGTGCCGCAGCTGCCCGCCTGGAGCGAGGAAGCCGCGGCCGGCGCCGCCCGCCTGGCCTGGCGCGCCCTCGGGCATGAGATCGTCTTTCCCTGAGCCGCCTCACCCCCATCACCGGCCGCGCCGAAGTCGCCGGCCGATACGGGGCCCTGCTCGTGGAGCAGGTCGGCCCGCTC
>JBJTAX010000253.1:0-2954 GCA_046091055.1 Verrucomicrobiota bacterium
CTTGGAGAGCGCGATCGGGAGCGAGGCGTTGAGGCCGACGTGCGTCCACACGCTTTCGGTGCCAATGTTCTGTCCGTTGACGGTGCTGAAGTTGGTGTAATAGCCGCCGAAGCTGTAACCGGCGACGGCCTTAAGCACGAGGGAGGTGGAGTCGGTCAGGGCGAAGGCCTTGTCCACCGCGACTTCACCGTAGGAGGCGTCGATGTAGAGATCGTAGGCGTAGGTAGCGGTCACGTTGACCGGGCCGACCGCCTTAGAGGCGCTCACGAAGAACTCATGGGCGAAGGTCTGGCCGGCGCCGCCGCCGAGGTAACCATTGAAGAAGAAGAAGTAGGTGTAGCCGGCGGTCAGCGTGGCGAAGCCAGCGTCGTAGGCGAGCGAAGCGCCGAGATCGAGCTCCTGGTAGAGGGAGTTACGGTCGTTGCTCGAGGTGTAGTAGGCCAGCGAGTTGAGCGTGGTGGTGTCGGACAGCTTCTTGGAAGCGCCGAGGTTATACCAGGCGTTCTGGTTGGAGAACCAGAGGCCGCGGTAGATGTACTCGCTGTCATATCCGGCCGTCAGGTCGAGGGCGACCGGAGCGGGTGCGGCGGTCTGGGCAAGACCGGTGGCAGCGAGGAGGGTGGTGAGGGTGAGGGCGGTGATGTGCTTCATGGCGACACCTCATATGCTGACCCCGTGCCAAACCCCCTTGGCCCCATTTTGGCACTGAAAATTGACGCTGATAGGATGTTTTTGGACAAAAGACGCGAAGTCTGCCGTTTTTTCGGCGAGCCTTCCTGAGTGAAACTAGGCTTTAGGCGGCCTGATAGCAGCGGAGGTGCGCTTCGGCGGCTTTCATCCAGCTGAAATCGGCCAGCATGGCCCGTTTACGGAGCGATTTCATGGCCTTCGGTTGCGCATACAGGTCCAGGGCCCGACGTAATCCCCACTCGATCGCGGTTTGGTCGGCGTGTTCGAACACGATGCCGGTGCCTTGCTCCTTGCCGTCCCAGCCGGTGACGGTGTCGGCGAGGCCGCCGGTCGCGCGCACGATCGGCAGCGTGCCGTAGGCCATCGAATACATCTGGTTGAGTCCGCACGGTTCGAAGCGGCTCGGCATGAGGAAGAAATCGCTGCCGGCTTCGATGCGATGCGAGAGGCCGTTGTCGTAACCGATGCGCACGGCGCAGTGGCGCGGGAAGTCCGCCGCGAGCCGCCGATACTCGTTCTCGAGCGCGGCGTCGCCGCTGCCGAGCAGCACGAAGCGCAGCTTCTGTTCGCGGAGGAAGCGCGGGAGCGCCGCCGCGGCGAGGTCGAGCCCTTTCTGTTCCCAGAGGCGTGAGATCACGCCCACGAGCGGAAGTCCGTCATCGGTCGGCAGGTCGAGCTCGCGCAGGAGCGCCGTCTTGCACTCGGCCTTGCCGGCGGGCTTGGCCGTGGAGAACGCCTTCGCGAGATGCTTGTCGATGGTCGGATTCCATTCGTCGCGGTCGACGCCGTTGAGGATGCCGCGGAGCGCGCCGGCGCGGCGACGCACGACTTCGTCGAGGCCGTAGCCGAAGGCGGGCGTGAGGATCTCCTTCGCGTAGGTCGGGCTGACGGTGATGACCTGGGCGGCGTGCAGGATGCCGCCCTTGAGGAAGTTGACGCCGCCGAGGCATTCGAGTTCTTGCGGGCTCCAGAGGTGCGCCGGCAGGCCGAGGTAATCCATCAGACGGCGAGGATGCACGCCCTGGTGCTGGAGGTTATGGATCGTGATCACCGACCGCGCGCCGCCGAGCGGGCTCGTCTTAAGCGTCGTGTTCAGTAACGCGGGCACCAGCCCGGCGGTCCAGTCATGGCAGTGCACCACTTCCGGCAGCCAGCTCGTCGTCAGGCAGGCGTCCAGCGCGGCGCGGCCGTAGAACGCGGCCCGTTCCCCGGCGTCCTCGCGCCCCGGGTAGATCTCCCTCGCGCCGTAGAAATCCTCGTGCTCGATGAACCATGCCTCGAAGCCGGCCGAGACCGGCAGCGTGCGCACGCGGCAGGCCGCCTTGCGCGGGTCCCCGCCGACGCCGACCTTGAGCGATTCGATCAGCGTGCCCATGCGTTCGCGGCCGGGTACGGAACCGTAAAGCGGCGTCACCGCCCGCACCTCGTGGCCGAGGGCTCCGAGGGCCTTGCCCAAGGCGGCGGTGGCGTCGCCGAGGCCGCCGGCCTTGGACCATGGCGCCAGTTCAGGGGTCACGAAAAGGATTCTCATGCGTCAGGGAGGTCGTCGCGCTGACGGCCGAGGCGGTTGAGCAGGGGGATGAACGCGACGATGAGGAGGAGCGCCCCCGCCATCGCGACGTTGCCGGCCAGGTCATGGACGGTGCCCAAGGAGGAGAAGCCGGGCTGGCCGTGCTCGATCCCGGCGAGGTCCCTTTCGAGCGACTTAGACCCATGGGCGAGGGCGTGGAAGGTGAGGAAGGTGTTGCGGCCGATGTTCAGGAGCAAGGCGGTGAACGCGGCCAGGCCGATCAGCGCGGTCCGACGCAGCAAGGCGCCGGGGAACCCGCCCTCGAGGAAGACGGAGCCAAGGAAGGCGCCGGCGAAAACGCAGGCGGACAGCGACCGGATGCCGGAGCAGGCCTCGGCCACGCCGACCGCGTCGCCGTTGGGGAAGATGATCGTGTTGCCGCTGACGCGGATGACGTGGTCGTTGACGCGCAGGATGCCGGAGACGATCTCGGTGACGTTGGTCAGCAGCGCGCCCTTTATCTGGTTGTCGACGAGGTAGAGGAAGGGCCCGGAGATCAGCCAGACGGCCGCCGGGAAGACCATCAGGCCGACGGCCCGCCAGCGTGATCGGTCGGCCGCCGCGGCTCCGTCCGGTCCGTGGACGGACAGGTAGGTGAGCGCGAGCGCGGCTCCGGCGAGGCCGAAGGCGATCGCCAAGGTCGGGCCGGTGCCGACGCCGAACACCGCGCGGGCCGCGGCGCCGAGTCCGAAGA
>JBJTAX010000254.1:0-7097 GCA_046091055.1 Verrucomicrobiota bacterium
CAAGCCCAAGCCCGTCGCGCAGAAGCCTCTTGCGAAGAAGGCCGCCAAGCCGGTCGCGAAGCGGCGCCCCGCCCAGGTCGTGGCCAAGAAGAAGGCCGCCCCGGTGAGGAAGGCGGCCTCGAAGTCGACGGCGAAGAAGAAGTAAGTTACTTCTTCTCCGGCGCGCCCTTGAGCTCCTTGAACTTGAGGGACTCGGAGTTGAGGCAGTAGCGCAGGCCGGTCGGGGCCGGGCCGTCCTCGAACACGTGGCCGAGATGGCAGTCGCAGCGCGCGCAGAGGATCTCGGTGCGCACCATGCCGTGGCTGTTGTCGGTGATGGTCGCGATGTTCTCCTTCGACACGCCTTGGAAGAAGCTCGGCCAGCCGGTGCCGGAGTTGAATTTGGCGGCGGACGAGAACAGCGGGAGGTCGCAGCACACGCAGTGGTAGGTGCCGGTCTTCTTGTTATCGAGCAGGGTGCCGCAGAACGGACGCTCGGTGCCCTTGGCGCGCGTGACGAAATACTGGTCGGGCGTGAGCATGGCCGCCCACTCGGCGTCGGTCTTCACGACCTTGTCGACGAGCACGGGCTTGCCGACGCCGCCCTTGCCGTCGTCGAGCGTGACGAGCACCTGGGGGACCTTGGTCTGGGGAGCGGATTCTTTCATGGGTGGGGAAGCAGGAGCGGAGGCGGACCGGGCGGCGGGCTTTTTCTCGGCGTCGGCCGAGCAGGCGGCGACGAGGACGGCGAGCGCTGCGAAGGACAGACGAAGAGCGGTGTGAATGGTCTTCGCTGAAGGATTTTCCGCAGCCGCAGGTGCTGGTGGCGTTGGGGTTGCGCACCTCGAAGCCCTTGCCGTGCAGGCCGTCGTCGAAGTGCACGGTCGATCCGTCGAGGTAGGCGTGGCTCGTGGGGTCGATGAGGATCTTAAGGCCTTGGCTCTCGAACTCGAGGTCGCCGTCCTTACGCACGTCGAAGGCCATGCCGTATTCGAAGCCGGAACAACCGCCGGTCTCCACAAGGACGCGGAGGACGGACTCAGGGTTGGCCTGGGCTTTCTGCAGGGCCTTGATGTGGGCGGCGGCGGCTTCGGTGAGGCTGATCATGTCTCCAAGTTTAGGGCTGTTCGCCGGGAGTCAAGGGGCGGCCGTCGGGGTGGGCTTTTCCTTGGCTAATCCTTGCCGCCCGCTAGGGTGTGTCTGCTCCGCCATGCCCCCCGTCCTCGGCCGCATCCTCTGCCTTTCCGTGCTGCTGGCTTACGCCTTCCACTTCGTGCTGATGGTGATCGTCGCCCTCGTCGGCTGGGACGCCGGCATGCTCAGGCCGAGCACGCTCACGCTCCTCGGCGCCGGCCTTTTCGAGGCTACGGGCAAGGATTGGCTCTGGATCCTGCTGCTCTGGGGCTTGGCCCTCCTGCAGTCTTGCCTGTTGCTCCTGCCGCTGCCGGTCGCTCCCTCGCCGGACGCCAAGGTTCCGCTCGGTCCGCGCGTGATCGCCGCGGCGTTCCTCGGCGGGCTCTTCATCGCGGTCCCGCTCTTCGCGTCGATAGATCTTTATTACCTCTCGGCCAAAGCCGATCCTAAGGGCTTCGACTCCGAGCCCTATGCCTTGGCGGTCCTCGCCGTCTGGGCGTTGTCGTGGCTGATCTGGACGCCGATCCTGCTTCATCGCGCGCGCGGCCAGGCCGACGCGGTCGAACGCTTCGTCGGCCGCAACATCGCGGGCTCCGCGGTGGGCCTGGCCCTTACGTTGCCTTGGTATTTCGTGCTGCGCCGCAAGCAGTCCTGCTTCTGCGGGCTCGGTACGTTCTGGGCGCTGGTGCTCGGCCTGTGGTCGCTGCTGGTCATCGGCGGGCCGCTCCTCTTCGTGCTGGCCCGCGACCGTCGTCTCCGCGCCGGCGTGCGCGAGGGCTGAGCTCAGAGCCCGCAGCCTTGCTGGGTCTCGCGCGTCGGCCGCGCGATGAGACCGCGGTGCGGCTCGTCGGGATAGGGCTCGCCTGCGCGCGCCCCCAGCAGGTGCGCGTCGCAGCACTTCAACAGGTCCGGCAGGTTCTCGGTCCGGCGCATGTCGTGCAGGAACTTGCCCTCGGTGTCCACGGCGAGACCGATGAAGTTGAGGAATTTCTTGAGGCGCCCGGCCTGCTTCTCCGTCGCCTTGGCGGCGTCGCAGCATTCGTCGGCGAGTTCCTGGACGTATTGCCGGACGTCGGCCAGCGTGGGCGCGAAGGGCGTCAGGCCCTGCTGGACCTCGCGCCACTGACGGAAGACCCACGGGTTTCGGATGGCGTGCCGGCCCATCATCATGCCGTAGGCCTTGGTCTCGGCCAGCAGGCGCTGGGCCTTGGCCGCCGAGGTCACGTCGCCGTTGGCGACGACGGGGCAGGGGACCGCCGCCACGGCCTTGGCGATGGCGGCGTAATCGACTTCCGACCAATAGAGGCCTTTGACGGTGCGGCCGTGCACGGTGAGGAGGTCGACCTGATGCTTGGCGACGATCGCGAGGATCTCGTCGAACCGTTCCTGGCCGTCGAAGCCGATGCGCATCTTGACGGTGAAGAGTCCGGGGATCTCCTGCCGCATCGCGCCGAGGAGTTCGTCGATCTTCGTCGGGTCGCGCAGGAGGCCGCCGCCGACGTTCTTGCGGTAGACCTTGGGCGCCGGGCAGCCCATGTTGAGGTCGATGCCGGCGACGGGCAGCTTCCGCAGCTCGCGGATGGTCCGGAGCATGTGCGGGGTGTCCTCGCCGATGAGCTGCGCGAAGACCGGCCGGCCGGTGCCGTGGTTCACGACGGAGTCGACGATGTGCTTCTCGGGCGTCGAGCTCTCGTGGACGCGGAAATACTCGGTCACGAACCAGTCCGGCGCGCCGCGGCGGCCGATGACTCGCCTGAAGCCGGTGGTGGTGACGTCCTGCATCGGCGCGAGCACCGAGGGGCGCGTGCCGGCGACGACAGGGGCTGGCAGGGGGCCGCTCACGCCTGCTTGCGCAGGCGCGCGAGCGTTTCCGTCATGTCATCGCACGCGTCCAGGACCGCCTTGGCCACGAAGACCGGGCGCTTGGCCTTAACGGCGAGCACGAGGGCGTCGCTCGGGCGGGCGTCGACTTCGGCGACCTTGCGGGCGACGGGGCCGTCCTGACCGAGGAGGATACGGGCGAAGAAGACGCCGTCCTTGACGTCCACGATCGCGACATGGACCACCGCGGCGTCGAGGCCGAGCAGGAGGTGGAGCATGAGGTCGTGGGACTGCGGGCGGTCCGGGATCCGGCCGTCCAGGGCGCCTTGGAGCGCTTCGCCCACGGCGGGGTCGACCCGGATGAACATGGTCTTGAGGGCGGTCACGAGGAACACGGCGCTGCCTCCCTTGACGGGGATGACCTCGATGCCGGTGACGGGCACTGCCTCCAACTTGCTCATGCCGCAAAGTGGGCCCGCCGCGGCCTCCCCGCAAGCCCTCGCTGCTTCCGGCCGTAGGGTTGCCTTGAAATCGGGCCCCGTTACCGCAGGATGACGGCGTGCATCCCTTCCTCGCCGACGACTTCCTTTTCGACTGGAGCAACCTGAGGCCCGAACACGTCGAGCCGGACATCCGCGAGGCCCTGCGCCGCGCCCGCGCCCACGTCGACGCGTTCAAGCAGACGAAGGGGCCCGACCTCACCTACGCCCGGGTGCTCCTCGGTTTCGAGGCCACGACGAAGGAGCTCTCCCGCGCCTGGGGCCTGGTCTCGCACCTGGAGTCGGTCCTCAACTCCCCCGAGCTCCGCAAGGCCTACAACGCGATGATGCCTGAGGTCACCGCGTTCTTCACCTCGCTGACGCTCGACCCGGAACTCTGGGCGGTCGTCAAGGCCTACGCGGCGACCGCCGACGCCCAGGCGCTCACGGGCGTCCGCCGCCGCTTCCTCGGGGAGACGGTCGCCGATTTCGAGGAGAACGGCGCCGACCTGCCGGCGGAAGGGAAGGCCCGCTTGGCGAAGCTCAACGCCGAGCTTGCGGAGAAGACGCAGAAGTATTCCGAGAACGTCCTCGATTCCACCCACGCCTGGGAGCTCTTCATCGAAGACGACAAGCGCCTCGCCGGCCTGCCCGCCAGCGCGCTCGCCGCGGCGAAGCAGTCCGCGACCGCCAAGGGCAAGCCGGCGGCCTGGCGCTTCACGCTGCAGTCCCCCTCGGTCTTCCCGGTGCTGCAATACGCCGACGACGAAGACCTGCGCCGCCAGTGCTGGGAAGGCATCGGCCAGGTCGGCCTGAAGGACGCCTGGGACAACACCGCGCTGGTCGGCGAGATCCTCGCGCTCCGTCACGAGAAGGCCCGCCTGCTCGGCAAGCGGCACTTCGCCGATTTCACCACGGCCCGCCGCATGGCCAGCACGGGCGAGACGGCCCTGAAGTTCATCGAGGACATCGGCCGGCGCATCCGCCCGAAGTTCCAGGCCGAAGGCGTCGAGCTCGAGCAGTACCGCGCCGCCAAGGCCGGCGACGCGCCGCGTCCGCTGCACCCGTGGGAGTTCGGCTACTGGTCCGAGAAGATGCGCCGCGAGAAATATGATTTCGACGACGAGGCCCTCCGCCCGTGGTTCCCGGTCGACGGCGTGATCGCCGGCATGTTCCGCCTCTTCGGCGGGCTCTTCGGCATCCAGGTCGTCGCCCGTGACACCTACCATGTCGACCAGGCCACCGGTGCGAAGACCGTCGCCCGCGCCGCTGAACCGCGCGTCGAAGGCGCGCCGGTATGCGTCTGGCACCCCGAGGTCCGCTTCTACGAAGTGCGCGACGGCGACCGCCTGCTTGGCTCGTTCTACACCGATTGGTTCCCGCGCGAATCGAAGCGGGGCGGGGCGTGGATGAACTTCTTCCGCACCGGCGGCCCGCGTCCCGACGGCTCGTTCGCCCCGCATCTCGGCCTGATGTGCGGCAACTTCACGCCGCCTGTCGCCGGCAAGCAGGCGCTGCTCAACCACGACGAAGTCACCACCGTCTTCCACGAGTTCGGCCACCTGCTGCACCACCTCCTCAGCGAAGTCGAAGTCGAATCCCTCTCCGGCGTGCGCGTAGCCTGGGACTTCGTCGAGCTGCCTTCGCAGATCCTCGAGAACTGGTGCTGGGAAGAGGAATCCCTCGCGGTCTTCGCCCGTCACCACGAGACCGGCGCCCCGCTGCCGTCCGACCTCCTGGCCAAGCTCGACGCCGCCGCGAACTTCCGCTCGGCCTCCGTCTGCATGCGTCAGCTGGCCTTCTCGAAGCTCGACCTCGACCTGCACATCCGGGCCGAGGAGCTCCGCGGCCGGGACCTGGACGCCCACTGGAACGAGGACTTCGCCGACTGGCAGGCCCGGACGACCCGCCGGGGTCCGGCCATGGCCCGCCGCTTCAACCACCTCTTCTCGGACGCCACGGGGTATGCCGCGGGTTATTATTCGTATAAGTGGGCCGAGGCCCTCGAGGCCGACGCGTTCACCCGTTTCCTCAAGGAGGGTGTCCTGAACCCTCGGGTCGGCCGTGAGCTTCGCACCAAGGTCCTGTCCAAGGGCAACTCCGAGCCGGCGGAGAAACTTTTCCGCGATTTCATGGGGCGGGATCTCGATCCGGAGGCCTTGCTGGAGCGCGACGGGCTCGCCTGAGCCCTGCCGCGCCCCCGAATCGCCCGATAATCGGGCCGCCCCGCCTTATTCCCCTTGCACAAGGGCCTTTTTTCCTATGCGTAAGGCCTTTACAGATGAATCTCCGTAACATCGCAGTCATTGCCCACGTCGACCACGGCAAAACCACCCTGACCGACCGCCTCCTCTACCAGTCCGGCATGTTCCGGACCGAGGACCTCGACAAGCTCGCCGGCGGCCAGCACGGCCTGATCATGGACTCGGGCGACCTCGAGCGCGAACGCGGCATCACGATCACCGCCAAGAACTGCGCGATCAAGTGGACCGACCTCCGCGACCAGAAGGAATACAAGATCAACCTGATCGACACCCCCGGCCACGCCGACTTCGGCGGCGAGGTCGAGCGCGTGCTCAACATGGCCGACGGCTGCCTGCTCGTCGTCGACTCCTTCGAAGGCCCGATGCCGCAGACCCGCTTCGTGCTCTCCAAGGCCCTCGCCCACGGCCTCAAGCCCATCGTCGTTATCAACAAGATCGACAAGCCGTCCGCCCGTCCGGACGCCGTCGTCAACGAGGTCTTCGACCTCCTCGTCGCCCTCGACGCGCCGGAGTCCGCCCTCGACTTCCCGATCGTGTACGCCTCCGGCCGCGAAGGCTGGGGCACCCTCGACCGCGCGAAGACCGTCGAAGGCCAGCGTCCGAAGGACCTGACGGACCTCTTCTACACCATCGTCGACAAGATCCCCGAGCCCTACGCCGAAGGCTCCTCCCGCGGCGCCGCCGCCGGCTTCAAGACCCGGGCCGAGGCCCTCGCGAACCCGCTCCAGATCATGGTGACGGCCATCCTCTACTCCGACTACGTCGGTCGTATCGCCGTCGGCCGCGTCACCGCCGGCAAGGTCTCCCCGGGCATGCCCGTGATGATGGTGTCCCGCAACGGCGAGCAACATAAGCAGCGCGTCCTCGAGGTCGAAGTCTTCGAGGCCCTCGGCCGCGTCAAGGCCCAGGAAGTCGCCGCCGGCGACATCTGCGCCGTCATCGGCCTCGACCATGTCGAGATCGGCGCGACCATCACCGACCAGGAGAACCCCCGTCCGATGCCGCCCGTCAAGGTCGACGAGCCCACCGTGACCATGGCCTTCCGCGTCAACGATTCGCCCTTCGCCGGCCGCGACGGCAAGTTCGTCACCGGCCGCCAGGTCGGCGAACGCCTCATCAAGGAACTCGAGAAGAACGTCGCCCTCCGCGTCGACCGCGAGGTCGGCGCCGACGCCTGGAAGGTCTCGGGCCGCGGCCTGATGCACCTCGGCGTGCTCATCGAGACCATGCGTCGCGAAGGCTACGAACTCTCCGTCGGCAAGCCCGAGGTGATCATGAAGACCATCGACGGCGTCCTCTGCGAGCCGGTCGAGACCCTCGCGGTCGACTGCCCGGAAGCCTCCCAGAGCGACGTGATGTCCCTCGTCCTCGGCCGTCGCGGCGAGCTCCGCTCGATGGACGCCAAGGCCGGCACCAGCGG
>JBJTAX010000255.1:0-6851 GCA_046091055.1 Verrucomicrobiota bacterium
GGCATCCGTTCGCGGGTTGGTTCCGGCGTAAAGGGCCGCCGGCCGCCTGACCAAGGCGCTTCCCCGTTTGCATTACCCGTCCCAGTCGTTAGGCTGATAGGCTTAGCCGATGTATCCTCAGGACCTCCGCGAAAACTGGCATGCCGGCCAAGGCCTGTGGAAAGACGTGCCCGCCGAGGAGTGGAATGACTGGCATTGGCAGCTGCGTAACAGCATCACGACGCTCGCGCAGCTCGAGGAGCGCCTCGAACTGACCAAGGAAGAGCGGGAAGGGTGCCTGTTCGCCCCGCATAAGCTGTCCCTCGCGATCACGCCTCATTTCTTCAGCCTCATCGACCCGAAGGACCCGCACTGCCCGGTCCGTCGTCAGGTCATCCCCCGTATCGAGGAGTCCTACGTCGCCCCGGGCGAATCCGAGGACCCCGTCGGCGAGGAGGGTACCATGCCCGTCCCGGGCATCGTACACCGCTACCCGGACCGCGTCCTGTTCCTGGTCACCGATCGGTGCGCTTCCTATTGCCGTTACTGCACGCGCAGCCGGTTGGTCTCCAACGCCCAGGCCTATGACTTCCATCCTGAGCTCGAGGCCGGACTGAAGTATATCGAGGCCCACCCCGAGATCCGTGACGTGCTGCTCTCCGGTGGCGACCCGCTGCTGCTTTCCGACGCCAAGCTGGACGCGCTCCTCGGCCGTCTCCGTGCGATCAAGCACGTCGAGTTCATCCGCCTCGGCTCGCGCATCCCGGTCTTCCTCCCGCAGCGCATCACGCCGGAGCTCGCCGAGATCTTCCGTAAGCACGGGCCGGTCTGGATGAGCATCCACACCAACCATCCCAAGGAGATCACCCGCGAACTGGCTGCCGCCTGCGAACGCCTGTCCTTCGCCGGCGTCCCGCTCGGTAACCAGTCCGTCCTGCTGGCTGGCATCAATGACGACGCCGAGGTGATGAAGTCGCTCGTCCATCGCCTGCTGATGATGCGGGTCCGTCCGTATTACCTTTACGCCTGCGATCTGATCGAAGGCTCGACCCACTTCCGTGCGCCCATCCGGAAGGGTATCGACATCATCCGCGCGATGCGGGGTCATACGACCGGTTACGCGGTCCCGCAGCTGATCATCGACACCCCGGGCGGCGGCGGGAAGGTCCCGATCAATCCGGAATACGTCCAGGCCATCCACGACGGCATCGTCGAGCTGCGTAATTTCGAAGACCGGGTTTATGCCTATCCGTCGGGCACGAAGATGCCTGCTCCGAAGCCTGAACTTCGGAGCTAGGGCCGGAGCCAGGGCCAGTGCTTGGGCTGGTCAATGGAGCGTCACTGAGGGCCTGGCTCTGTCCCTAGCCCCGGCCCTAGGACTCGGCATGACGAAGTCATGCCGTAAATACGACTAACCGGAGTTTAATCCGGTCAGCGCTCAAAGTGGTGGGCTCGTAGGGATTCGAACCCCAAACGTCTGATCCGTAGTCAGAAATGATATCCATTTCACCACGAGCCCGTAGTGAGGGGTTCGAGCAAACGACCCCCGGCTCCTAAGGCAAGGAATTTCTCAGGCCTGCGCCTGATGGAGGGCCACGGTGCCGAAAAGCATCCTTTTATGGCTTACCTTGGCGAATCCGGCGGACATCAACTCTGCGTCGAGCCCGGCGGCGTCGGGGAAGCCCGCGATGCTGGCGCCGAGATATTTGTAGGCGCCGAAGTTTCCGGTCAGCAGGCCGGCCACGAGGGGAGAGATCAGCCGGACGTGGACGAAATGGAACGGCGCGAACCAGGCGTCGGGTTGCGAGAACTCGAGGATGAAGACCGCTCCGCCCGGGCGGACGACGCGACGGAGTTCCTTGAGGCCCTTCGCGCGGTCCTCGAAGTTGCGCACGCCGTAGGCGATGGTCACGGCGTCGCAGGCGCCGTCCGCGATCGGCAGGGCCATGCAGTCGCCGTGGCGGAACTCCGGCGCGTGAAGCCGGGACTTCGCGGCGCGGTGGCGGGCGACGTCGAGCATGGGCTCGCAGAAATCGTAGCCGATGATCTTGGTGTCCTGGGGCGAGGCGCGGAGGAGTTCGAAGGCCACGTCGCCGCTGCCCGTCGCGAGGTCGGCGATGTTCCGCGGCAACGGGCTTTCCGCGCAGACGGACCTGACGAGCGCGTTGCGCCAGCCGATGTAGAGGCCGAAGCTGAGCACGAAGTTCGCGAAGTCGTAACGCGTGGCGATTCCCGAGAACATCCGACGAACTGCGTTGCCTTCGGCCATGGGGTTACCCTTCGCACATTGGGCCGAAGGTCAAGTGAGTGACTGAACAGGGCTAGGGCCAGGGCTGGGGTTAGGGCCAGGTAACATTAGCCTAGCCCTGTCCCAGGCCCTAGCTCTGCCTCTTATATGAAAACTCCCCCGCCCATGAGGACGCGGTCGTGGTAGACGGCGAGGACCTGGCCGGGGGCGAGCCCGCGCTGGGTCTCGGCGAACCGGAGGCGGACGGTGCCGTCGGCCTGAGGGATGAAGCGGGCCGGGGTCGCCTTGTCGCGGTAGCGCACGCGGGCGAGGATGTCCTGTTCGCCGACCACGGGCCGGTTGATCCAGGTGAAGTCGCGCGCGACGGCCTCGCTGGTGTAGAGCCACGGGGCGTCGGGGCGGTCGAAGGCCACGTGCAGGGTGTTGCTCCCGAAATCCTTCTTCACGACGACGAAGTATTCGTGGTCGGTATTGGACGGCAGGCCGATGCCCTTACGCTGGCCGATGGTGTAGCGGTGCAGGCCGCGATGCTGGCCGATGGCCTTGCCGGCGGCGTTCACGATCGGGCCGGGCGAGTCGGGGATATGACGCTCCAGGAAGTCCTGCACCGGCACCTGGCCGAGGAAGCAGATGCCTTGGCTGTCCTTGCGTTCGGCGTTCGGCAGCTGCGCGTCGGCGGCGAGCCTGCGGACTTCGGGCTTCAGCAGTTCGCCGATCGGGAAGATGGCCTTGGCGAGCTGTTCCTGCCTGAGCAGCGCGAGGAAGTAGGACTGGTCCTTGTTCGGGTCGAGGCCTTCGAGCAGGTCAAACGTCCCGTCGGCGTTCACGCGGAGGCGGGCGTAGTGGCCGGTCGCGATGACGTCGAAGCCGTCCTGGAGCGCCCTTCGCAGGAAGACGCCGAACTTCATCTCGCGGTTGCAGATGATGTCCGGGTTCGGGGTCAGGCCGTTCCGATAGCCGTCGACGAGGTATTGCACGACCGTGTCCCGGTAGTCTTGGACGAGGTCGATGATCCGGAAGGGCAGCCCGAGGTGCCCGGCGACCGCCTGGGCGCTGCGGACATCGTCTTCCCAGGGGCATTCGCCGGGGAACGGCAGGCCTTCCTCGTTCATCCAGGTCCGGAAGTAGGCGGCATGCACCTCATGCCCTTGCTGCTTGAGCAGAAGGGCCGCCACGGCGCTGTCTACGCCGCCGGAAAGGGCTACCAAGACCTTGGACATAGGCGGCCAAGGTAGGGCGGGGAAGGCCCGGGATACAGATTATTCAAAAGGCCTCGGGCTCGGGTTCGGGGTGGTTAATGGGTCGGGCTGACCACCTTGGTCAGCCGCGGCTGGGCGAGGGCGCCCAGCCCTACCTTGCTTGCTCTCCCTCCTTGGGCATGTTTTCCTTGGTCCATGCGTCTCGGCATCCTTTTCCTCCTCCTTAGTTTTCTTCCGCTCTCCGCCCAGAACGCCCAGCTCGCAGGCATGCAGCAGGACCTTGCGGAGCTTCGCACCGAGGTCGAGAAGCTCAAGCTTGAGAACGCCGACCTGCGGGCCTCGTTGGCGCGTGCCAAGGCCGGTCTGGGGCAGCCCGCTGCGTCCGGTGAAGCGCTTTCCAAATCTCGCGCCGAAATCCTCGACGAAGTCGATCGTCGCCTGAAGCAGCAGACCGAAGACGTGAACGCCGCCTTGGCGGAGCTGACCCGTCAGGTGAACGCGGCCCTCGGCAAGTCTGGCGCGGCCCCTGCGGCGAAGCCCGGCAAAGCCGCGCCCGCATCCGTGGCCGAGGAGGCCGCCCCTGCCGACATTCCTCGTTCCGGCATCAAATACCGCGTCAAATCGGGCGATACCGTGACGAAGATCGCCCTGCGTAACGGCTCCAAGGTCGAATGGATCCTGAAAGCGAACAGCCTATCCTCGCCTGCCGCCTTGAAAGCGGATGTCGACATCTTCGTCCCGCAGCCGGAAACCGCCGGACGCTGACCCTCTCAAGCAAAGCACCATGGCCACTCCTCCCAAGAAATCCCTCGGTCGCGGTCTCGGTTCCCTCATCGGCGGAGGCGTGAAGCCCGCCCAGCCGACCGCCGCTTCCGCTGCGGCTGCCGCACCGGTCGCCGCGCCGGTCGCGCCAGGCCTCTTGCTGCAGGAACTGCCGCTGGCCTTGATCGTCCCGAATCCGCGTCAGCCGCGCCGAGATTTCGACCCCGCCCAGGTGCAGGAGCTCGCCGACTCCATCCGTTCCGAAGGGCTCATGCAGCCCATCGTCGTCCGCAAGGCGAAGGAAGGGTATGAGCTCATCGCCGGCGAGCGGCGCCTCCGCGCGTTCAAGCTGCTCGGCCAGCCGACCATCACCGCTCGCATCCTCGAGGCCAGCGACACCTCCAGCGCCGTCCTCGCCCTTGTCGAGAACCTCCAGCGCGCCGACCTCAATCCCATCGACGAGGCCCTCGGCTTCGCCTCGCTCATGCGCGACTTCAGCCTCACGCAGGAAGCCGTCGCGGACCGCCTGGGCAAGCCGCGCGCGACCATCGCGAACAGCGTCCGCCTGCTTGCGCTGGAGACCGAGATCCAGGGCTACCTGCGCAAGGGCCAGCTCTCTGCGGGCCACGCCAAGGCCTTGCTCGGCGTCGCGGAAGCCTCGCACCGCCTGCTGATCGCCCGGCTCATCTTCGAGAAAGGCCTCTCCGTCCGCGCCACCGAGGCCGAGGTCAGGAAGCTCGCCTCGACCAAGAAGAGCGAGCGTAAGAAGGCCGAGAAGACCGTCGTGGCCGATGGCCAGAAGCGGCTCGTGTCGCACTTCGCCGCGCCCGTCACGGTCGTCCGCAAGGGCGGCAAAGGCAGCATCTCGATCCCCTTCGGCAGCGACGACGAGCTCGCCCGCCTGCTCGAGAAGATCGGGGTCAAGCTGTAGCAAGAATAAGGAGAAAGCGGTTGGCGGTTAGCGGTTGGCGGATAGGTGAATGCCAAGAAACAAAAAACCCGGGGTCAGGTGACTCCGGGTTTTGTTTTGGGTGTGCGCTGGTGTTCCCAACCGCTAACCGCCAACCGCTACCACCTCGGCGGCCTCCGGCCGCTCAGTGCTTAAAGTGCCGCATCCCGGTGAAGACCATCGCCATGCCGCGCGCGTCGGCGGCGGCGATGACGTCGGCGTCCTTGACGGAGCCGCCGGGCTGGATGGCGCAGGTCGCCCCGGCGTCGGCCGCGGCGAGCAGGCCGTCCGGGAAGGGGAAGAAGGCGTCGGAGGCGATGGCCGAGCCCTGCAGCGAGAGCTTGGCTTCGCCGGCCTTCCAGACCGCGATGCGGGAGGAGTCGATGCGCGACATCTGGCCGGCGCCGACGCTGAGGGTGCGTTCCTTGCCGGCGTAGACGATCGCGTTGGATTTCACGTGGCGGACGACGCGCCAACCGAAGAGCAGGGCGGTCATCTCGTCTGCCGTGGGCTGGCGCTGGGTGACGACCTTGAAGTCGCGCGGGTTGACGGGCTTCTGGTCGCGGTCCTGGACGAGCACGCCGCCGATGACGGCGCGGACCTCGCGGAGGGTGTCGGCGCGGAGGCCGACCTTGGCGCGCATGAGGCGGAGGTTCTTCTTCTTGCCGAAGATCGCGAGGGCGTCGGCGTCGAATTCCGGCGCGATGATCACCTCGGAGAAGATCTCGGCGATCGCCTCGGCGAGGCCCTTGTCGACCGTCCGGTTGGCGACGATGATGCCGCCGAAGGGGGCCTGCTTGTCGGTCTCGAAGGCCTTGTGCCAGGCCTCGAGGAGGGTGTCGGCCGAAGCCACGCCGCAGGGGTTGGTGTGCTTCAGGATGCAGATCGTCGGGCGCTCGAACTCACCGATGAGGTAGGTCGCGGCGGTGATATCGAGGATGTTGTTGTAGCTGAGTTCCTTGCCTTGGAGCTGGTCGAAGGCCTCGTGGAAGGAGCCGTAGAGCGCGGCCTGTTGGTGCGGGTTCTCGCCGTAACGGAGGCGCTGGGCGATGGGCAGGGTCGACGTGTAGCGGGAGGGCAGGCCGAGGACGTTGCCGAGGCCGGGCTGGGCCTGGGATTCGAGGTAGTTGGCGATCGCGGCGTCGTAGGCCGAGGTGCGCTGGAAGACCTTGAGGGCGAGTTCGCGGCGGAGTTCGCCGAGGGTCGCGGGCGCCTTCATCGCGGCGAGCACCCGCTCGTAGTCGGCCGGGTCGGTGACGACGGAGACGGAGGCGTGGTTCTTGGCCGCGCTGCGGAGCATGGACGGTCCGCCGATGTCGATGTTCTCGATGGCGTCCTCGAAGGAGCAGTTCGGCTTCGCGACGGTGGCCTCGAACGGGTAGAGGTTCACGACGACGAGGTCGATGAGCTCGATGCCGTGCTTCTTGGCTTCGTCGAGGTGCTCATGCGAGTCGCGCCGGCAGAGGAGGCCGCCGTGCACCTTCGGGTGCAGGGTCTTCACTCGGCCTTCCATGATCTCGGGGAAGCCCGTGTGCTCGCTGACGTCGGTCACCGGTAGCCCGGCTTCGCGCAGCATCTTCGAGGTGCCGCCGGTCGAGAGGAGCTTATAGCCGTGTTCCTTGACCAGGGCCTGGGCGAAGGGCAGCAGGCCGGTCTTGTCGCTGACGGAGAGGAGGGCGAGAGGCATGGTGAAAGAAAGGGGAAGGGGTAGGGG
>JBJTAX010000256.1:0-13092 GCA_046091055.1 Verrucomicrobiota bacterium
CGCCACCGCGAACCGCCAGCTGAGCTTCAACGCCGAAGGCGACATCAACCTCACGAGCCCGCTGACCTTCTCGGGCGCGGCCACCGGGTTCTACGCCGTGAACAAGCATGGCGCGGGCACGCTCACCATCAGCACCCCGCAGACGCTCAAGCTGTCGTCGGGACAATATTTCAATATCCGCGAGGGAACGGTCGTCCTGACCGGAGGCCAGGTGGTCGGCGCGACCTCCGCGTTGCCCACGGCGACCACCGGCACCACGGTGATCACCCTCACGGGTGCTGACACCGTCGCGAGCCTTGGCCTGAAGGAAGGGCTTTATGTCCTCGGCAGCGGGCTTCCGACCCGGCCGGTCATTCTCTCCATCGACGGTAGCAAGACCTTCACCATTTCCGCGCAGACGGTCGGCACCCTCGGCCAGCTGAGCTTCCTCTCGGCCGGCACGATGCCGGTCCCGGTCTCGCTTGAGACGGGGGCCACGCTGCGCCTGGATGACTTCAAGGTCGGCGACGTCCCCGGTTACACCTCCGTCGACGGACGCCTGGGCGCCGGCAGCGCTACGGACAGCAACTTCCGCTTCCGCGGCGGAGAGCTGATCTTCAACGGCAGCTTCACGGACTTCGGCTCCGTCACCGAGTACGCCTCCAAGCCCGAATTCTGGAGGGGGGCCTCGGTCATCACCTTGGTGAAGAACAACGCAGGCAAGATGTCGTTGGTCTTCGACGTGGCCGCCGACAGCGTCGCACCGGCGCAGGCTTCCTCTCCTTTGGGCGCCTCGGTCCTGTTCCGCGGAGACAGCACCTTCGGCATCAGCAACGACGTGGGCCGCAGCAACGTCATCCTCTCGGGCGGCGTGCCTCTCAGCGGAGTGGGCAGCATCGGCCAATCGACCAAGTCGATCATGCCTTGGGCCGTCATCGGACGTACCGGCTCCCTCGAACAGTCGGCGGGCTTTTCGTTCGCGACCGTCAATTCCGCCACCGGCGTGGGCGACTTCGTCAACAGCAACGCCAATATCGTCCGCCCCCTCAACGCCTCGGAGTACGCGGCTGATCTCAGCGACGTCACGAACAAGAACCTGCTCTTCACCGCGGCCTCGCCGTCGACCGTCTTCTCGGCGACCCTTGCGCCGAATTCCCTGACCGTCGAAGCCGGGGCCGACCTCAGCCTGGCCGAGGGCGTGCGCCTCAGCCTCGCTTCAGGCGGCATCCTGATCCGCCATGGCAGCGACACCACCATCTCCGGCGGCGTGCTTAATCAGCCCAGCAACCTGCCGCCGCTCAACATCTGGACCATCGGTTCGGCCCAGCTGACCATCACTTCCGCCATGAGCGGCGGAAACGGCATGGGCAACGCCGCCATCTCCACCGTCAAGGCCGGGGCCGGAACGCTCGTCATCGCGCCGCCGACCTCGCAGGTCAACGGGCTCGCCGGCATCGGCATGAATTCCCTGAGCGGGCAGTTCGTGCTCAACCAAGGCACCGTCAGGCTCGGAGCCGGGCTCAAGAACGCCATCCAGGCCGGCAACTTCTTCGCCTTGATCTCGGGCGTCCTCGACCTCAACGGCAATATCCAGCAGCTGGGCGCGTTGTTCTCGGACCAGAATTACGCCAACGCCAACGGCACCATCACCTCGACCGGCGGCGTCGCCGGGCTGATCGTCAATCAGGACAACACCGCCCGCGACTGGTCCGGGGAGATCACCGGAGACGTCCGCTTCGCCAAGCAGGGCTCCAACGTCCTCCGCCTCTACAGCCGCCAGTCCTATGACCAGGACACCCTCGTGAACGGCGGCACCCTCACGCTCACCGACGAAGGCGCGCTGGCCGGCACGACGGGCCTGACGGTCCGCTTCGGCGCCCTCACGCTCGACAGCGCCAATAACGCGAAGAACAGCAACAACCGCCTGAACGATGCCGCCGCGGTCACCCTGGGCGGCGCGACCTTCACGCTCCTCGGACGCGCGCAGACCAATACTTCCGAGTCCATCGGTGCGGTGACGATCGCCGGCGGCGCCAGTTCCTTCGTCGTCACGACGGGCGGTACCGGCGTCAACTCGGCGGTGCTCAATGCCGCTTCCCTGGTCCGCCAGGCCGGCGGCACCTTGCTCTTCACGGGACCCAACGGACAAGCCGGCAACGCGGCCCGCCTGACGTTCGGCACCATCGGCGGCGTGTCGACCGCGACCCCCGGCGGAGGCCTCCAGAATGGCATCATCGGCGGCTGGGCCGTCACGAGCACGGGTGATTTCGCCTCTTACCTCCCGGGACTCGGCGTCGGCGGCCTCGGCCAGAACGGCTTCCAGGCTTACTCCTCGACGACCCTTTCCAACGCCAGCACCGCCGCGCAGAACATCAAGATCTCCGCGAACGCCAGCGTCAGCACCGGTGTCACCATCAACGCCCTGGCGATCTCCGGTGCGACCGGCACGGTCACCATCACCGGCACGAACCGGCTCACGGTCGCCTCCGGTGGCGTCCTCGGCAACGCGACCGGTGCTTGGAGTATCGGCGCCAGCGCCGGCGCGGGAAGGCTCACGTCCGGCGGCAGCGAATTGTTCCTCCATGCCGGTACGGGTGCTCTGACCGTCAATTCCATCATCGAAGACGGCGCGGGCCGCGTCGGTCTCGTGAAGTTCGGCTCCGGCACCGTGACGCTTGCCGCCGTCAATACCTACACCGGCGGCACGACGATCAACCAAGGCACCCTCACCGTGGGCGCCGGCTCGTCGATCCCGGCGGCCGACAATCCGGCCTTGGGACTCGTCCTCAACGACGCCACGTTCTCGCAGGCGTTCGCCGGCGCGGTCGCCTCGGCCAACGTGGTCACGCACAACGGCGGCGCCAGCATCACCTACTTCGGCGAAAACACCCAGGCTGGCCTGGTGTTCAACAACCTCGGCGGCTCGGCGACGCCGACCGTCCGGACGTTCAACACCGCCTCCGCCGCCGGCATGGCCGGCAAGCTGACCATCGGCTCGGCTGGCATCGTGGTGACTTCGGCCAACGTCGGCACGACCGCCCTCATCGCGGGAAGCGTCGACTTCGGCGGCACCAAGAAGACCATCCAGGTCGGGACCATCGACATCAACGGTTCGACCGACGTCAGCCCCCTGCAGGCTTCGCTGGTGCTCCAAGGAATCGTCGGCACGTCCGGTGGCATCGAAAAGACCGGCGACGGCGTCTTGCAGTTCAACGCGCAGTCCGGCTTCGCCGGGCAGGTCGACGTCGTCGTCGGCGGCATCAAGACGGGTTACACCCACGCCGGTTCCCGCTTCGCGAACCTCCATCTCGGCGCGGACACCAGCTTCGACCTCAATGGTTTCAGCACGGCGTGGGGCTCGCTCTCCGGAACCGGCGACGTCTTCAGCTCCTCCGGCACGCCGACCCTCACGGTCGGGTTCGACGGAAATTCCACCACCTTCTCCGGACGCCTCATCCGCTTCAATGACGCGGCATACGGCCTGCTCACCAAGGTCGGCGGCGGCACGCTGACCCTCGACACGGCCCAGGATGCCAACGGATCCTTCGGCGCGATCAGCGTCAGGGGCGGCACGCTCCGGTATGCGGATCTCGGCCGGGCCTTGGTCTCCTCCGCCGCTGAGAACACCGTCTTCAACCTTCAGTCCGGCGGCACCCTCGAGCTGGACAACTCCGGGACCAACGTCTCGAACCGTCTCGGAACGGCCGTGGGCGGCAGGGTCAACCTGCTGGGCGGCACGCTGGCGCTCATCGGCAACTCCGCCGCGGACACCACCGAAGGCATCGCGACCCTCGGGCTGACGACCGGCGGCAGCCGCATCGAGCTCACTCGCAACGGCACCCGCCAGTTGAACCTGACCATCACGAATCTCGCCGCCCCCGGAGCTGGCTCCTTGGTCATCACGGGCTTGGCCGGATCGGCTCAGCTGAACATCACGAACGCCAATCTGGTCGTCGGCCAGGGCTCGGCCGGCACCGCTCTCGCCGTCCGCGGCGACATCCTGGTCGAGTCAGGCGCGGACTTCGGCTTCCTGGCGAATGCGGCTGGAACCTGGCGCGCCTTGGCGTCCGCCGACCTCAATGCGAATGCTTCTACCTGGGAGTCCCAGCAGAACGCCGCCCTTTCCGGCACCCGGACAATCGGGTCCGCCGCCTCGGTCAACACGCTGACCGTCGGGTCCGCCGCCTCGCTTGTTTCGAACCTGCCGGCCGCCTTCGGCGGATACGGTAAGGACGGGGCGAGCCTGACGCTCACGCTGGCCAACGCCTCGGCCCTCCTGGTCAAGAGCGGCGTTGTCAGCATCGACGTGGATGTCCGCGGAGCCTCCAGCCAGGCTCCGCAGTTCCACGTCATCAGCGGCGGGACCCTCGACCTCAACGGACGCCTGGGTCTCGGCAGCTCCGTAGGTTTCGTGAAGGCTGGCGCCGGAACGATGAACTTGAACGCCCGGGCGGGCTTCACCGGAGTGGTCACGGTCAACGGCGGCACCCTCAACCTTGATTCCGGTTCGGATAACACGATCGCCGTCGGCGAGTCCGTCACCGCGGCCCGCGTCAGCGACCTGCAGCTCAACGGCCTCACCTCGCTCGTCGATCTGCTCGGCTTCTCGCAGGCCTTCGGCGCGCTGACGAGTGCCAATCCCTCGGCCGGCATGGGTGGAACGATCAGGAACCTAGGAGCTCTTGCCACCCTCACTTCGACCGGCGGCGGCGAATTCGGCGGTTCGATCTCCGGCAACCTCAACTTCGTCCGCTCGGGCAATGTTGCTACCACGCTCACGGGGGTTTCCGGTTATACGGGCGAAACCATCATCCGCGGCGGTACCCTGCGCCTGATCGACTCCGGCGCCCTGTCCGGCACTTCAAGCCTGAAGGTCAACTTCGGCGCCTTGGTCTGGGACAACTTCGGCTTCAACCCGCTCGCAGACTCCCTGCCGACGCGCCTCGCCCAGACCGTGCCGGTCTCCCTCCGCGGCGGCACCCTCAGCGTCAACGGCGCGGGCACGGTCAGCACCCTTGTCACGCTCGATGCGGTCTCCCTGCTCGGTGGCGCCAACGTGCTCGACACCCAGCCCGCCCTTGGCTCCGCCGCGACGGTCCGCGTCAACATCGGAAACCTCGTGCGCTCGTCCGCGCTCCAGTCCACGATGCTCTTCGCAGGGCGGAGTTCGCTCGGCGTCACCGCCGCGAACACCTTGGGCCAGACCAGCCTGTCCGGTTCCAGTCAGGTCTTCCTTTCTCAGGTCAATGGCTCTGGTTTTGCAGCCTCCAGCATGGTCAACGGCATCATCGGCGGCTGGGCCGTGGCGTCCGGCGACTCGCATGCCTTCGCGATCTATTCCGACACCACCGGCGTGACGCAGATGACGACCTTCACCTCGGGGGCGATCTCCGATGTGACCGACGCATCCGGCAACTACAACAACAACGCCACGGCCCGGTCGATCACCGGCAGCAAGGTCGCTAACTCCTGGCGTCTCGTCGGCGCCGCGCATGATGTCACCTTCGACCCCGGGGCGACCTTGACGCTCGGCGCCGGCCTCCTGACGAGCGGCAACGCCGCTTACAACCTGATCGCTTCGAACGCTTCGAACACCATCACCGGGGCGGCCAGTGGCGCCGGCGGCGATGGCAACCTCTATCTCTACGCCTTCCAGAATACGACGTCGATCCAGCCCAGGATCACGGGCAGCTCGGCCGTCGTCTCGTTCGGCGCCGGCACCCTCCAGCTGGCCCCGCAGTTCGCCGACAATGATTACGCGGGCGGCACTTTCGTGAATGCCGGCACCTTGAGCCTCAATTCCCGAGCCAAGGCCGTCTTCGTCTCCGCGTCCATCGCGCCGACGACGAACACCATCGCCATGACGGACACGACCGGCTTCACGGTCGGCATGGTCATCGCGCACGCCAATTTCCCGGGCGGGACCAAGGTCACGGCCGTCAACACCAACGCATCCCTGGTCGTCGACACCACCAGCACGAACACCTCCGCTCTGACCAACCAGACCGTCAGTTCCCGGGATTCCTGGGCGGCGTTGCCCGCCGGCGGCGTGCTGACGATCGGTAACGCGATCGTCTCGATGTCGAACACCCAGGCCGGCCAGGTCGGCGCCGGTACCAGCGTCGTCATCAACGGCGGCGGACGCCTGACCTTCGGCAACTACTCCTCTCGCGCCGGCGCTGACCTCAGTCAGACCCTCGCCAGCATCACCTTCGTCAACGAGGGAGGCATCGCGAATCCTGAATTCAGCCTGGGAACCCCGACCGGGACCGGCTTCGTCAACCGCTACGTGCTGAGCTCCGCAAACGCGATCACGGCGACCAACGAATCCTTGTCCACGGTCCCGACGATCAGGACAGGCTCGAGCACCCTGACGTCGCTCCAATTCTCCGCCGCCAGCCCGGTCATCACGGTGAACGCCGGCGCGGGCGTCGTCGGCCTCAACATCTCCGCTCCGATCGGCCAGCATGCCGGCATGACGGGTGCGTTGCGCAAGTCCGGCGCCGGCGTCCTGGCCATGACCGGCGCCGACAGCACTTTCACGAGCGATTTCGAGCTCTCCGAGGGCGGCCTCATGATCGGCGCCAGCTCCGACGGCCCTTCGCCCACGAGGGGACCGATCGGAACCGGCACGCTGACCATCGCCGCCGGCACCTCCCTGTTCTCCGACAACGTCGAGCGCACGCTGCATAACGACGTCGTCGTCGACGGAGATTTCACCATCGGCGGCAACGGCGCCGCGGCGCTGACCTTGGCCGGCCCGATCGACTTGGGCTCTGCGGCCCGGATCATCACCTTCGCCACGGCGGGTGTCACCACCACCTTCGACGGCCTCCTGTCCACCGGAGTCACCACCGGTACGGCCCTGACCAAGAAGGGCGAAGGCATCCTCCAGCTGGGCGCCGGCTCGTCGCTCAACCTCGGCGACGCGGGCCTCATGATCGAAGCCGGCGTCATCAAGGCCGGAGCCTTCAACAACCTCTCGGCCAGTTCCCTCCTGACCGTCAAGCAGGGCGCCGGCTACGACCTCAACGGCTTTGGCCAGACCAGCAATGCGATCGCCGGAGATGGTTTCATCACCAATTCCTCCGGCGCGCCGGTCAACCTGGTCTTGGACGTCGCGACCGGAACCGTCACTTTCAACGGCGCCTTGGCCGATAACCACGCCGTCGAAGCGACGAGCCTGCTCGTGCTCGACAAGCAGGGCGGAGGCACGCTGGAGCTCACCGCCGCCAGTACGTATGCGGGTGGCACTTTCGTGAACGACGGCAGGCTGCTCATCACCGGCGCCGGCGCCATCGGGCCGGGAACCGTCGATATCACCGGAACCCTCGAGTATGCCCTCGCGGGCACGCCTTTGGTCACCAAGACCTACCTGCTCGACAATGTCTTCAGCGGCAGCGGCTCGCTGGTATTCACCGGTGCCGACGCGATCGCCAAGATCGGGGGAGACAGCCCCGCCGCGAACGGGCTCAACGTCACCGTCGAGACGGGCACGCTCCAGATCGGGGACGCCGGTACCGTCGGATCGCTGGTCGGGATGGGCACGTTGACGATCGGACCTTCGGCCACGTTGAATTTCAATCGTTCCGACACCTTCGAGTTCGGCGGAAGCATCGCGAGCCAAGGCCTGAACGACGGCCTGCTGGTGCAGGCCGGCCTCGGCACCACCAAGCTGATCGGCAACAACACCGCTTTCAACGGAGACGTCCGGATCGACGCGGGCATCCTTGAGGCGGCGGCGGGAGCGACTTTGAAATCCGTCCGCCACATCCTGGTCAAGACGGACGCCGAGCTCCTGATCTCCGATGACAACGCCTTGGGTGTCTCCGGTTTTGGTCCGGATATCACGGTCCAAGGGCGTGGCATCCTGCGCTTCCTGGCCAACACCGGTGCGGAGGCTTATGGTCTGGTCAACGACCTGATCTTCGAAGGCGGGTCCGTCGAAAGCGGTACCGGATCTTCGGGAGTCAAGAATTCCCTCCTGGTCACCGGCGCCTTGACCGTCACGCATGACGCCGTCATCACGGCCCGGAACGTCGGTTTCGTGAGCGGTGCCATCAACGCTCCTTCGGGCGAACCCACTGACATCACCGTCGCGAACACCAAGGTCTTGGATTTCAGAGGCACCATCTCCGACGACGCCTATGCCCATGCTTCCTCTTTCAACAAGAAGGGCGAGGGCACTCTGGTGCTGGGCGGAGATAATTCGGGCATGTCGGGTGCTTCCATGGTGACCCAAGGCAACGTCGATGTTCGCCACCGGTTCGCGTTGGGCAGCGGTGTGATGATCCAGGAAACGTCGCTTGCCGCCCAGATCACCGTCCTCGACGGCGCCAGCCTCTCCGTCAACCAGGCCAGCTTCTCCTCGCCGGGTCCGGTGGCCGGAAACATCATCGTGGACAATGGCGGCTCCATCGGCGTCGTCGCCCCGGGCGTCGCCACGATCGGGAATCTGCAGCTCAGCCAGCTATCCCTGCGGCCGGGTGCCAACATCCTGTTCAAGGTCTGGGACACCAGCCAGGCCGCCGGCATCGGTTACGACAAGCTTGAGCTTGGCTCCCTTGACCTGACCGGCGTCACCTCGACCGACCGCGTTTATATCAAGATCTTGTCGATGAGCTCCGCCACGGAGTTCGGCTCGGCCGTCGATTTCCCCTTCGAGCGCATCCGCACCTTGCAGTTCGGGACTTATAATCCGGGCGCTCTGGGCAACATCAACGACCTGTTCGCCTTCGACCTGTCAGGTTTCCGTCACAGCGATGGAAGCTCGGCCGACTCCTCCCTGTGGTCGATCAACTTCAACAGCTCGGACGGGGCCATCACCCTGACCGCGGTGCCTGAGCCCTCGACCTACGGCTTCGGCCTCGGCGCGCTCGCCCTCGCGGCCGCCGCGATCCGTCGTCGCAAGCGCCGGCAGGCAAAGAAGGCCTGAGAGCACGAGGACACGAGGGTCCGTGGATAGGGAAGGGCGGCTTCGGCCGCCCTTTTTTTTACCCGGGGTAGGGACGTGATTGCCATCACGTCCGTGGGCGGACGGAGGTCGGTTGGGTCGAGAGGTTTGGCCTGGCTCAGCGCACGTGCGGCCGCGAACGGCGGCCATGGCAATGGCCGCCCTACCCGAGACAGGCGTCGGTGGTGAGCAGTGGGGAGCGTGGTCGAGCAAAGGGAGATCGGAGACCGGAGGATTAACTGGTCGTCCATTTCAGGTCACGGGTCTCGGCCATCAGGTGCCTGGTTCGGGAGTTCAGGTTCGGGCGCAGGTTCAGGAAATCTGTCCTCCGTCCTCCGTCATCGATCCAGCCATCTGCTCAGGTGGCGGTGGCCCTCCCCCAGGGGCTAATTCACGCCGCCCTGCCTCCACCCCGCATTTGACTCCCCGCCTGCGCTCCCCCACAAACCTCTCGTGCGATCCACCCCCTCGCTGGCCTTCTCCCTGTTGCTGCTTGCCGTCGCCACGTGCGCGGAAGCCGCGCGTGACCTGACCTTCTACCTGGTCTCCGACGTCCACGTCGGCATGGACTACCGCAAGACGACGCCGCCCTTCGGCGCCGACGCCTTCAACGCCCACGTCGCGCAGACGCTTGAAGTGCTCGGTAAGGTTCCTGGCACGGAATGGCCGGCGGGCGGCCCCGTCGCCGAGGCCATGAAAGGGAAGGGTCCCGTCCCGCGTCCTGCCGGCATGATCGTCGCCGGCGACCTCACCGAGGTCGGCAACGTGAAGCAATGGCAGGATTTCGACCGGTTGCTGCCTTGGCAGGGTTCGACCCCGGGCAAGTATCCCACCTACGCCCTCGCCGGCAATCATGACGGCGGCAGCGCCGGTCCGGTGCGTCAGGGCCTCCGCGAGCGCAATCGCGGCATGCTCGCCGCCGGCCTCGTCTCGGTCCTCTCTGACGACGCGTTGCACTCCTACTGGGTCTGGCAGGGCGTGCACTTCATCAACGTCAACCTCTACCCCGGCGACGGCGTGAAGGAAGGCGCCAAGGAGACGTCGATGTGGAATCCGGAAGGCAGCCTTTCCTTCCTCAAGGCCCGCCTGGCGAAGATCGGCGCGAACGAGCCGGTCGTGATCGCGATGCACCTTGATTTCAGCGCCCGCAGCACCTGGTGGGACCAGCCTAAGCGCAAGGCCTTCTACGAGGCTATCAAGGGTCATCACATCATCGCGCTCCTGCACGGTCATACCCACGACATCACCCGCCTGACGTTCCCCGAAGACAAGGACTACGCCGACTTCGGCGGCCAAGGCCCGCGCTTCGATTGCTTCTCCGCCGGCGCCTTCAAGCCCGACGCCAAGGAGGGCAAGCCGTTCCCCGGTCCGCGTTATCCGTGCGAGTGCTATGTGTTCCGTATCGTCGACGACGTGCTCGTCGCCGCGCATTACACCGCCGAGCCCGGCGGCTGGAACACCAGCAAGCACGCGCCGCAGCTGACGTTCGTGAAAGATATCAAGGTGAAGTAGCGGTTGGCGGTTGGGAACACCGTCGAACAAAGTTAAACCGGAGACCGGATGATTGGCTGGGTCCCCATTTTCAGATCACACGTCTTGGTCGTCGGGTATCTGGTCCGGGTGTGCAGGTTCGGGGCCGCGATTAATCGATTCAGCCCTCCGTCCTCTGTCACCGATTCAGCACTCTCTCTGGCCAACCGGCCAACGGATCAACTCTGTCTCTGTATAATCAACCGAGCCTCAGGGCCTCCGAGCCTCTTTGCCGGCTAGCCCTGTCCCTAGCCCTATTTGACCTTGCCCCTCCGCCACACCTGCTTCTCCGGGGTCACGAGGATGACCTCGAGGTTCTCGCGCTCCGCGATGAGCTTGGCGGCTTCGAAGCCGACGGCCATGAGCGCGGTCGACCACCCGTCGGCCTGGACGCAGTCCGGGTGGAAGACCGCGGCCATTTCCAGCGTGGTTTCGGCCGGTCGGCCGGTGACCGGCGAGAGGATGTGAGAGACCGGTTTGCCGGCGGCGAGTTTCTTGGCGCGGTAAAGGCCGGAGACGCCGAGGGCGCGGTCGGCGAGGACGATGGTCTCCATCGTCATCCGGGGATTGAATGGGTCCTCGAGGCCGACGCGCCAGGTGCCGGCGGCGAGGACTTCGCCGCCGACCTCGACAAGGAATTCCTCCTGGCCCTCGCGGCGCAAGACGGCCGCCGCTCGGTCCGCGGCGAAGCCTTGCAGCAGGGCGCCGAGGTCGAGCGTCACCTCTTCCTGGCTCTTGGCGAGCGTCAGGTTAGGCAGGTCGAGCCTAAGTTTCCGCCAGCCTACCTTGGACAAAGCCGATTTCAGCTGTTCCTCGGTCGGCGCCGGCTTCTGGCCGTCGGGCCCGTAGCCCCAGAGGTTCGCCAGCGGCGCCACGGTCAGGTCGAAGGCTCCGTCGGTGGCGCGGCTGAGGCGCAGGCCGAAGGCCGTCAGGTCCGCGAGTTCCTGGGTCACGCCGAAGGGCTGGGTCGATTCAAGTTGGTTGAAGTCAGCGGTCGATGAGGACGCCCGCCAGTGCGAGAGCGCGAATTCGACGCGGTTGATCTCGGCCTCGACTTCCCGTTTGAGCAGCTCGGCGTCGACCTGGGCGCCCCGCGTCTTGACCGTCCAGGTCGTGCCGAAGGCCGTGCCATGGAATTCGGTCTCCGTCCGCCGTCCGGTGGCCTCCGTGGGCCCGACCTCGGCTGCGAGGTCGGGCGAAGGCAGGAAGGCGAGCACGGCGCCGACCGCGAGGGCGCCCGCGGCCAAGGAGTCGCGTCGGCTCCAGGTTTCCTGCGCGCTTGCCGTGCGGACGAATTTCAGAAGGGCGCCCGTGGGGCAGCCGTATTTGCAATAGGCCTGGGGTACGAAGACGGAAGCCAGCAGCCCCGCGACCGCCAAAGCCATCGGTATGGCGACCCCGGCCCCCAGTGCCCAGGCGTCGAAGGGCTCGGCTTCGCCTAAGGACCACCGGGGCCAAGCCAGGGCGGCCAAGAAGGCCCCGGCGAGGGCCAAGGAGGGCAGTTTGCCGAGCCAGCCATGCCAACGGGCGGGGACGGCCACATGGAGGCGTTTAAAGCCCCCCAGGAGCTCCTGGGCGGCCCCGTGAGGGCAGATCTGATGGCAGTAGGTCTGCCGGCGGGTGGCCCAGGGGATCAGCAGGGCCACGGCCGCGAGGGCCAGCAGGGGGGTGGCGGTGGCCCAAGGCACCCCGTGCCGGGCCCAGCCGGCGAAAAGCGAGAGGGAGAGCAACTGACCCAGCCACAGGCCGAGGCCGCCGACCAGAAGCAGCTGCCAGAGTCGGCGGACCCATGGTCGGGCGTGCAGTGACGTGAAGGTCATCAGCAGGCCTCCGAGCACGAAACACCAGAGCGCGCCATCGCGGATCCGCCGGTCCGTCGTCGCGCGCTCCTTGCGGCCGTCTTCCAGTTCGTCGGCGAAACGCATCTGCAGGCCTTTGGCGATCGCGTAGCTCGTCAGCGTCGCGCCGGCGACCGTGTCCAGCTCGGCCTTGCGGAAGTCGAACTCCGCCCACTCGCGCGCGTTCCACCGCGTCAGCTTGGAAAGGTAGGTGCGGCCGCGGGCGTCGGGCTCTTCTTCCTGGATGCGGCTGACGTAATCCGAGGTATCGTAGGTCGAGCGGAGCACGACCTTGCGCAGGCGCAGGGCGTCGGGCTCGATCGCGATGAGCGTCTCGCTGGGACCGGCGTAGCCGAGGACTTCGTCCGCCGAGGGCGAGGAACGCACGACGTAGCCGAGGAGGGCGCGGTTCGGGCCGCGCACGAGGTTCCAGCCGAGGCGCGGGAAGTTGGGCTCGAAGGAGGCGGCGTCCGGGAAGCCCGCCGCACGGACTTCGGGCAGGGCCAGCGGCGTCGGGAACCGCAGCGAGACGTAGTTGCCGGAGAGTCTCAGCTGGATCGACTCGGCGATCGCGTAGGCGGTCAGCGTCGAGCCGGCGTAGGCTTCGAGTTTCGGCGCCGGTTGGGCCGTCGGTCGCCAGTCCCTGAGCGAGGCGTCGAAGCCGGCGGCGTGCCGCATGCGGTCGACGTGCTCCGGCGTGTCCTCGCTCGCGAGGATGCGCGTGCCGACGAGCTTCTCGTCGACGTCGAGGGCGACGAGAACGGTGCTGGGGCCGGCGTAGCCGACGCTGCC
>JBJTAX010000257.1:0-4055 GCA_046091055.1 Verrucomicrobiota bacterium
CAGCACCCCACCCCCCCCCCCCACCTCCTCGCCCCCTCCCCGCCCAACGAAGAACCCAACCCGCACGCCACGCAGCTCCCGCTAGGCTGGGACGCCAAGGCCGCGGGCGACAAGGTCATGGCCAGCCTCTTCAAGGTCACCGGCCCCGAGGTCAAAGGCGCGCATGACGCCCATTTCACGATCGTCGGCGACCGCGCCTATGTCGTGGCCGAGGTCAACGACCGCCAGGCCGGTGAATCCGCCCAGTGGCCCTTCGTCTACGCGACGCTCTCCATCGTCGACCTGCGCAACGAACGCCTGCTCGACGTGATGACCCTCGCCCGGTCCGAACAAGCGTTCTCCAATGAGACGTTGCCCGTCGGGGCCTGCTTCGTGCCCCGCATCAAGCAGATCGCCCCGAAGACCCTCCGCTGCTGGTTCGCGAGCGAGCAACCCGGCAAGCGGCAGTCACAGACTTATTACCGCGACTTCGACCTCGGCACGCTGACCTTCGAACGCGAGATCCACCGCATGAAGCTACGGACCAGCGCCGGCATCTTCGACCTCCAGCCGCAATACCTGCATGCCGACGCCGCCAAACAGGGCTTCGCGCGCAAGCCCGTCGACGCCGGCCTCTACCTTTTCGACAACTTCAAGGAATTCGATGGACGCGCTTATATCGCCATCAACAACTACCTCGGCGCCCAGCAGGCGCTGTGCACGCTGAATGACGCCGCCGACACCCTGGAGATCGTCGGCCACTTCAACGGCCCCGGCGCCCCGGCCTTGACCGAACCTGCGGTCAATCGTCTGCCCGACGGCACCTGGCTGGCCATCTGCCGCCGGGAGAATGGCGACCGTAACTACTGGTTCTGCGAAAGCCGGGACGGCCGGACCTGGACCACCGGCGGGGAGAAGGATTACGTGAAACCAGGCGCCGCCTCCAAGCCGACCTTCGACCGCTTCAACGGGGCCTATTACCTCGGCTGGCAGGAACGCACCCGGATCGACAGAGCCAACCGTAGCGTCTTCAACGTCGACGTCTCCACGGACGGCGTGACCTGGGAACGGAAATATCGCTTCGAGACCGCCAAATCCTTCCAGTATCCGACCTTCGTGGAAAGCGACGGGGCGGTCTGGCTGGCCGTGACGCAAGGCGACGCCGACCCCAGCCGCAAAGAGCGGATCATGTTCGGCCGGTTGGAGTAGTCATAAGCTGTCGAATACGACCGGGGCTAAAAACTCCTCGCAACCAAACACGACAGGAGGTGTATTATTCCTACCCCCATGCGAATCATCGCCCCACTCCTCCTAGCCTCCGCCAGCCATGGTTTTGCGTTCGCGGCGTCTTTCGACAAGCAGACGGTCACCAAAGATTTCGTCGCCGAAGGCTGCGCCGTCGCCGACTTCAATCACGACGGCGTCCCTGACGTGGCGGCGGGCCGCTACCTCTGGCTCGGTCCTGACTTCAAGCAGAAGGCGGCTTACACGCCCGAACGTAATAATCCGGCCGGCCCCAGCAAGACGCCCTACACCCCTGAGACCGGCTATTCCGACTACTTTGTCCAGTTCGCCTATGACTTCAACGCCGACGGATGGCAGGATATCCTCGTCTACGGTCTGCCGGGCGAGCCCGCCTTCGTCTTCGAGAATCCGCAAGGCAAGGCCGGCGACTGGACCCGGCATAACATCTTCGACGTCGCCGACGGCGAGTCACCCGACCTCGTCGACATCAATGGCGACGGCAAGCCGGAGCTGCTCTGCCACTCCAGCGACCTCGTGAAACCGGCCAAGGCCAAGGGCGGCAAGTCCGGCGGACAGTTCGGCTACGCGGAGATCGATTGGAAGAACCCGTTCGGCAAGGCCCGCTTCCGCCCGATCACGCCCAAGACGGCGGAGAATGACGTCAAGATCTTCAAGTACACCCACGGCTACGGCGCCGGCGACGTCAATGGCGACGGCCGCGTCGACATCCTCGAGAAGGACGGCTGGTACGAGCAGCCTGCCGATACCTCCAAGGTTTCCAACTGGAAGTTCCACCCCGCGGCCTTCGGCCAGGGCGGCGCCCAGATGTACGTCTATGACGTGAATAATGACGGCCGAAACGATGTGATCACCAGCATCAAGGCCCACGGCTATGGTCTCTCCTGGTTCGAACAGAACAAGGATGGTTCCTTCGCCGAACACGTCATCCTCGGCAAGACCAAGGAAGAGAACGCCGCCGGCGCGGGCTTCAGCCAGATCCACGCCGTCCAGCTCGCCGACATCAACGGCGACGGCCTGCTCGACATCGTCACGGGGAAGCGCCGCTGGGCGCACGGACCGGCGAAAGATGACGAGCCGATGGCCGATCCCGTCCTGTGCTGGTTCGAGCTCCAGCGCGACGGCAAAGGCGGCGCCCGCTACGTCAAACACCTGATCGACGCCGACAGCGGCGTCGGGACGCAGTTCTTCAGCGGCAAGGTGAACCCGGACGGCAAGCCCGACATCGTCATCGCCAACAAGCACGGCGTCTTCGTCTTCACCCAGAAGTAAGCCCATCCGGCCCCCTTGATGGGGTCAGACCCCATTAATAGGGTCTGACCCCATTATTTATGCGCAATATCCGCCACCTGCTGGTCTTGTTCCTCGCCGTCACGGCCGCGGCCGCCGACCGACCCAACGTCCTCTGGTTCATCGTGGACGACATGTCCGCGAACTTCGGCAGCTACGGCGAGACCGCCATCGCCACCCCGCACGTCGACCGGCTGGCCAAGGAAGGCACGCGCTTCAGCCGGGCCTACGTCACCGCCCCGGTCTGCTCGCCGTGCCGTTCCGCGCTGGTCACGGGGATGTATCAGACGACCATCGGCGCCCACCACCACCGGAGCGGGCGCGGCGAGCTGAAGATCAAACTGCCCAAGGAGGTCACGCCCACGCCGAAGCTCTTCCAGCAGGGCGGCTACTATACCTGCATCGGCAGCGGTCTGCCTGACCTCGACTTCCGTGGCCTGCCCTTCGGTGTCGGCAAAGGTAAGAAGGCCAAGGCCGGCGCAGGCAATCGCCTAGGCAAGACGGACTACAACTTCGAATGGGATCCGGCCATCTACGACTCGCATGACTGGGCGGGCCGTAATCCAGGCCAGCCTTTCTTCATGCAGGTGCAGCTGCACGGCGGCAAACTGCGCGAGGGAGCGGACGCCGCCCGTGCCCAGTTTCGCGAACGCGTGAAGCGTGAGCTCGGCGCCGGTACCGACCCGACGAAGGTCACCCTGCCCCCTTACTATCCGCGCGACCCCGTCCTGCTCCAGGATTGGGCGGACTACCTCGACGCGGTTCGCCTGACCGACGTCCATGTCGGCCGCGTGCTCGCCCGGCTCGAAAAGGAAGGCCAGCTGGCGAATACGCTGATCGTCTTCATGACCGACCACGGCATCAGCCATGCCCGCGGCAAGCAGTTCCTTTACGAAGAAGGCGCGCATGTCCCGCTCGTGATCCGCGGCCCCGGCGTCGCCGCCGGCCAGCTCCGCTCCGATCTCGTCGAGCAAATCGACCTCGCCGCCTTCTCGCTCGCCGCGGCCGGCCTCGGCGTCCCGAGCTGGATGCAAGGCAAGGACATCCTGGCGCCGAATTACGCTCAGCGCGGAGAGGCTTTCTCCGCCCGGGACCGATGCGACGAGACCACGGAGAAGATCCGCAGCCTGCGCACGGACAAGTTCATCTACGTCCGCAACTATCACCCGGAGCGTCCGCATCTGCAGCCCTGCGCCTACAAGGACGGCAAGCAGATCGTCCAGCGCCTGCGCGAGCTGCACGCCGCGGGCCAACTGTCCGACCTCAGCGAGAAACTGCTCTTCAGCCCCACCCGCCCGCGCGAAGAACTCTACGAACTGGCCTCCGACCGCTGGCAGGTCCGCAACCTGGCGGCAGACCCGGCCTATGCCGCCGTGCTGGCCGAGCACCGCCAGCGCCTCGACGCCAAGCTCATCGCCACCAAGGATCCCGCGCCCGAATCGGAGGCCATGTATGACAGCGACATGAAAGTCTACGTCGCCAAGGGCAACCCCGAGGTCGAACGCAACATTGCGCAGATGAAG
>JBJTAX010000258.1:0-3307 GCA_046091055.1 Verrucomicrobiota bacterium
CGCGGGCGGCGCGCCCGGCCCGCGCGAGGCATGGACTTCCGCGAACACCGACGGCGTCACCGTTCAGCCGACGGGGAGTTCGGCGGCGACGACGGCGGGCTTCCATGATCTGATCGGCAACGTCGAGGAATGGGCCGCCGAGGCCGCCGGTGAGGTCCGCGCCCCTGTCGTCGGCGGCAGCGTCGGCGACGGCCTGCCCCGTGAATTACCGGTCAGGGCGGCTCACAAGCGCGACCGTAGCCGCACCCGTGGCTTCCGAATCGTGGTTGAATAATACGACGGTTTGCTCATACCTCTAGACTCATGACGCTTTCGGGCCGGACTTTCCAGCGTTTCGCCTTCTTCTTCGTCGTCTACGGTTTCCTCGCCGCCCTCTCGCTGTGGTTCGCCTACGAACTGCGGTTTCCGGGGGGTGAGATGCCGGGCCGGGCGGCCGCGCCCTTCTCGGAGGGTTATCTGCGCCAACAGCGACCCGTCGCCCTGCTATGGGTGATTCCGCTCAAGGTCCTCTTGCTCGGCCTGTCCGGGCAATTCCGGGGCGTCTTCTATTATTTCCGTATGCCGGACGCCTTCCGGATGATCGTGGCGCTGGTCGGCGCCGCCCTCGTGATGATATCGCTCCCGCTGGCGGTCGGGAACGACGTTTCGAACTGGTTCGCCCTGCCTAACGGCGTCACGCTCATCGACTTCAACCTTTCGATGCTGGCCTTCCTCGGTTTCCGTGTCGCGATCCGCGCGTTCCGCGAGCGCTTCTTTGACGGCCGCACGGCCGCGAAGGGCGTCGTCGAGCGCATCGCGATCGTGGGCGCCGGCCAGAACGGCGCGCAGCTCGCCGCGGAATTGCTCAGCAGGCGCGGCCACGGCATCGTCCCCGCCTGCTTCCTGGACGACGATCCCGCCAAGCACTCGCTCGAGATCCACGGAATCCCCGTCTTCGGCGCGCCGGAACGGATTCCCGAGCTCACCGAAGCCTACGACGTCTCCGTGGTCGTCCTCGCGCTTCCTTCCACGAGCGTCCGGCGGATCCGTGAAATCAGCGCCTTGGCTTCCGCCGCCCAGCTCCGCGTCCTCGTCGTGCCTTCGATGGCCGAACTCGCGGGCGGACGCGTGCGTGCCAGTTCCATCCGCCCCATCTCCGTCGAGGACCTCCTCGGCCGGGATCCGGCCCGGCTCGATGACGACGCCATCGCCGGCATGATCAAGGGTCGCGTGGTCCTGGTCACCGGCGCCGGCGGCAGCATCGGCTCCGAGATCTGCCGCCAGGTGGCGGCGCGTTCGCCGGCCCGGCTCGTCTTGCTCGACCAGTGCGAGGTGCTGCTCTACCAGGCGGAACAGGACCTCATCGCCGGCGGCGCCGGCGCGCTGATCACCCCTGTCGTCGCCGACGTCGCCGACGAGGCCGCGATGCGCGCGGTCTTCACGCGCTACCGCCCCGCCTTGGTCCTGCATGCCGCCGCGCACAAGCACGTGCCGATGATGGAGTCGCAGCCGGGCGAGGCCCTGAAGAACAACGTCCTCGGCACGCATGTCGTCGCCGCCCTCGCGGCCGAGCATGGGGCGGAAAAGTTCGTGCTCATCTCCTCCGACAAGGCCGTCAACCCCACCAACGTCATGGGCGCCAGCAAGCGCCTGGCGGAACTCGTCATCCGCGCCCACCAGGCCGCCGCGCCCGGAACGACCAAGTTCTTGGCGGTGCGCTTCGGCAACGTGCTCGGGTCTTCCGGCTCGGTGATCCCCATCTTCCGCCGCCAGATCGCCGCCGGCGGCCCGGTGACGGTCACGCACCCCGGAGTGAAGCGGTATTTCATGACCATCCCCGAGGCGGTCGGCCTCGTCCTGCAGAGCGCCACGCTCGGCGAGGCGGGCGACATCCTCGTGCTGGAGATGGGCGAACCCCTCAAGATCATCGACGTGGCCCGCCAGCTCATCGAGCTCAGCGGCCTGCGGCCCGATATCGACATCGAGATCCGCGTCGTGGGGCTCCGTCCGGGCGAGAAGCTCGTGGAGGAGCTCCAGTGCGATGGCGAGCAGTTCCGGCCCACGGCCCACCCCCGGATCTTCCGTTTCATCTCTTCCGCCCCGAGCGCGGCGTCGCCGGCGGAACTGGCGGCCCAGGTCGGGGCGCTGTTGCGGCTGGAGACCGCGGCCTGCAAGCAGGCCGTCCGCGGCCTCGTGCCGGAATACGTGCCGTTCGTGGAGTAGTTTTCACGCTTCGGGCTTCACAGGCGGGCGGCCCTCCGACACGCTTGGGCCATGGCTCGCGCGCATTCCATGGCCCCGAAGGTCGGCATCATCATGGGCTCCCAGTCGGACTGGGAGACGATGGTCAACGCCGCCGACACGCTCAAGAAACTGGGCGTGGCCTTCGAGGCCGAGGTCGTCAGCGCCCACCGCACCCCCCTGAAGCTGAAAGATTACGCCCTCGCCGCCCGTAAGCGCGGCTTGCAGGTCATCATCGCCGGCGCCGGCGGCGCGGCCCACCTGCCTGGCATGGTCGCCGCGATGACCTCGCTGCCCGTCATGGGCGTGCCCGTGCAGTCCAAGTCCCTCGACGGCATCGATTCGCTCCTCTCGATCGTCCAGATGCCCGCCGGCATCCCCGTGCACACGTTCGCGATCGGCCGGGCCGGCGCCGTCAACGCGGCCCTCGGCGCCGCCGCGGTGCTCGCCCTGGGCGACGCCCGGCTCGCGAAGAAGCTCGACGACTACCGCGCCGCGCAGACCAAGGCCGTGGTCGACAACCCGATCCCCGCCCGCACGGGCAAGCGGCGCTGAGCCATGGAGCGCCCTCTGCAGCCCGGCGGCACCATCGGTATCCTCGGCGGCGGCCAGCTGGGCCGGATGTCGGCCATCGCGGCCCGTCGCCTCGGCTATAAGGTGCGTACGTTCGATCCGTCCGCCGGCGCCTGCGCCGCGGCCATCGCCGACGAGCATGTCACCGCCGATTGGAACGACACCGCGGCGCTGACCCGCTTCGCCCAAGGTTGCGGCCGCGTCACGCTCGAGTTCGAGAACATCCCGCCCGCGACGGTCGAGTTCGTCGCGAAGTCCGTCTCGTGCCATCCGTCCGCCGCCGTCCTGGCGACCTGCCAGAACCGCCGCCGCGAGAAGGAATTCCTCCGCGCGGCCGGCATCCCCTGCGCCACCTTCGCCGTCGTCCCTTCGCCCGCCGAGCTGCAGGCCGCGGTGAAGACGATCGGTTTCCCCTGCGTGCTCAAGACCGCTGATTTCGGCTATGACGGCAAAGGCCAGGTCAAGCTGCCGACCGCCGCGGCCGACCTCGCCGCCGCGTGGGACAAGATCGGCG
>JBJTAX010000259.1:0-2504 GCA_046091055.1 Verrucomicrobiota bacterium
CGCCGCAGGCGTCGGCGCCCTGGAGGGTGGCGCGGCCGATGGGCCAGCCGTCGGCGACGGTGAGCGTCACGCCGGCCTTCTGGGCGGCTTCCTGGACCGCACGGACGATGTCCTCCACCCCGGGCTTGGTGCGGTTGACGACGAGCGTGAGGCGGCGGATGGCCATGAATGACGACTAGGTGTCCGCCGGGGAAGGGCAAGGACAAGCCGGCTGAGCCGGCCGTAAACCGCCTTATTTCGTGGCCTTTTCCGGCTTGGGCGTGAGGAAAGCCATGCGGTAGCTCAGGCTGACCTCGAAGCGCTTGCCGCCGAGGGCGACGACGTTGACGGGGCCCGCGAGGCCGCTGAGTTCGAGCGTCCACTGTCCTTCGGGCAGGTGCGCCTTGGCTTCCTCGAAGTCCGCCTTGATCTGCTTGAGCAGTTCGTTGCGGTAGTCCTGCGGATTGGTGAGCACGTATTCCGGATTGCCGACGACCTGCTTCTCGTCCTCGCTCTTCGCCTTCACGAGGCCGTCGGCCTTGGTGCGCAGGATGACGAGACCCTTCAGGCCTTTGTCGGCTTCGGTGTGCAGCTCCCAACGCGCGTTGGCGACATAGGTGACGTCGCCCTTGTCGGCTTCGTCGTCGCCGAAGAGCTTGGAGCCGCCGGCCGGACGGGAGACGTAGGATTTGGATTCGGCGCGGGCGAACTCAGATGCGACTTCGCGCAGCTCCCAGCCGGGCTGGTCGGCGAAGCGCTTCTCCAGTTCCTGGCGGATCACTTCGACGCGGGCGTCGACCGCGGCGCGGTCCTGGCCCCTGATGGAGATGGAGACCGGCAGGACGAGATGGTCGGCGTCGACTTGCAGGCGGACGTGGTGCTTGGGGCTGGCATTACCGCTCTGCGCGGCGAGGGTCAGCGGGAGCAGCAGGAGGAGGGTGAGGAGGCGCATGGGTCGGGGAGGATGAAGGCAGGATGGACGATGAAGGAGGGATGATAAAGCACGGAGACAAGGGAAGGGATTGATAAGAATGATAAGGGGAGAGGGGTAGGGGTAGGAAAGACGATCGATGGCAGATCGCGGAGGGCTGAATGGAGGGCTGAATGGATTATGCCCGCCACCCGGGGCTGCCACCTGCCACCCGAAGTGGATGACGACTGAATCGATGACGGATGACAGATGACTGAGTCGATTAATCCCGTACCCGAACCTGAACCTAAATACCCGTACCAGGTGCCTGATGGGCGAGACCCGAGACCTGAAAATAGCCCCCCAGCTAATTATCCGGTTTCCGGTCTCCCTTTGAGCGCCTGTGTTCCCAGCCGCCAACCGCTAACCGCCAATGCCTAACTACGCCCAATATTACCTAGCCCTGTCTCTAGCCCCAGCCCTAGCCCTATTCTCTCTTACGCCACGCTGGCCAAAGCCTCGGCGACCTTGGAGACATCGGTGCCGCCGCCCATGGCGGCGTCGGGCTTGCCACCACCCTTGCCGCCCAGCTTGCCGCAGGCGTCGGTGACGAGCTTGCCCGCGGCCTTGCCCGCCTTGACGGCGTCGGCGCCGCAGTTGGCGACGAGGGAGACCTTGTCGCCGAAGACGGCGGCGAGGACGACGACGGCCGAAGGGCCGACCTTGCCGGCCACCTTGGCGCCGAGGTCGCGGAGATCGTTGGGCGTCTCGGCGCTGACCTGGGAGATGACATACTTCAGGCCCGCGCGGTCGCTCGCCTTGGCGGCGAGGGCGTCGGCGAGCTGCGAGGATTCCTTGTCGCGGTAGACCTTGAGCTTCTTCTCGAGCGCGGCGGACTGCTCCATGATCTGCTCGAGGCGCTTGGCCAGGTCGGTGACCGGCGTGTTGGTCGAAGCGGCGAGCGACTTGAGCAGCTCGGCTTCGGCCTTGGCGCGTTCATAGGAAGCGAGGCCGGCGACGGCTTCGATGCGGCGGACGCCCGCGGCGATGGCGTTCTCGCCGACGATGCGGAAGAGGCCGATCTCGCCGGTGCGGGGGACGTGCGTGCCGGCGCAGAGTTCCATCGACCAGCCGTCGAGCGAGCCGGCCTTGCCGCCGACCTGCACGACGCGCACGGCGTCGCCGTATTTGTCGCCGAAGAACTGCATGATGTCGGGGCGGCCCTTGACGGACGCATAGGCGACTTCGCTCCAGGTCACGGCGTCGTTGGCGAGGATGCGCTCGTTGACGAGCTTCTCGATGTCGGCCAGCTGGCCCGGCGTGAGCGCCGCGCCGTTGAAGTCGAAGGTCAGCTTCGTCGGGTCGACCGCGGAGCCCTTCTGGGAAGCTTCCTTTGAGACGACCTCATGGAGCGCCCAATGGAGGATGTGCGTGACCGTGTGGTGGCGCTGGATGGCGTCGCGACGGGCCTGGTCGACGGCGATCTCGATCGTCGCGCCGGCTTCGGGGGCGTCTTCGCCATCAAGGAAGTGCAGCCAGGTCTGGCCGGACTTCTGGGTGTCGGTCACGCGCCACTGGCGGCCAGGTCGGCGACTCCGCGCTCATCACCCTCGGC
>JBJTAX010000260.1:0-5232 GCA_046091055.1 Verrucomicrobiota bacterium
GAGCAGCCCACCGCGACCTGGATGGTCCTCGGTGGCATCCTCCTGCACGGCATGTGCTATGACTTCATCTTCGTCATGGGCCGCATGTATGTCGACAAGGCCGCCGGCGACAGCCTCCGCGCCTCCGCGCAGGGTCTGCACGCCGTCTTCACCCTCGGCGCCGGCATGTTCGTCGGCTCCTGGCTCTCGGGGGTCGTCGCGCAGAACTACACGAACGCCCAAGGCGTCCATGATTGGAAGTCCATCTGGCTCGTGCCGGCCATCATGAGCGCCGCGCTCATCCCCGTCTTCCTCGCCCTCTTCCGCGAAAAGCCCGCCGACTCCCCGTCCGCCTGATTCTCCCCGATACTCGACACTCCATACTCTAGCCCCCTGGATACAATGCCCCGCCCCCTCAGCCACATCGCCCCCGACTGGTGGGACTACACCACGCTCGACAAAGAGCTCATCCAGGACGCCGCGAAACTCACCGAACGCGACCTGCGCCAGCTCTCGCGTCCGGGCTTCAAGGTCGTCATGTACGACACCCTCGAGGACTTCTACCTTGCGGAGGCACTCGAGTACATCGCCGCCTGGCGGCAGGCCACCGCGGACAATCCCGTCGGCATCTGCGGCCCGATCGGGCCCACCGAGCAGCTGCCGCTGGTCGCCCGCCTGGTCAACGAACTCGGCCTCAGCCTCAAGCACGCCCACTTCTGGGGCATGGATGAATGGTATGACGACAAGACCAAGAAGGAAGTGCCGGTCACGCACCCGCTCTCCTTCGAACGCGCCGACCGCGAGCTTTGCTTCGACCGCATCCGGAAGAAGTTGGCGATGCCCGAAGCCAACCTGCACTTCCCCAAGGCCAAGGTGGCCGAATACGTGAAGACCTGGCACGCCGGCGTCCGCTGCGCGGTGATGCAAGGCGGTCAGGGCGACATCAAGCACTGGGCCTTCAACGATCCGCTCAAGCGCACGGGCAAGTACAAGGACGCCCCGCCCTCGCCCGCCGAATCCCGTAAGCTCGGCACCCGCATCGTCGAGCTGCACCCCGTCACCCTCAGCCAGAACGCCCGTACCTCCGGCGGCGGCAACATCACGATGGTCCCGAAGATGGCCATCACCGTCGGCCCGCAGGAGACGTGGCTGGCCGACAAAGTCTCGATCTGGCACGCCGGCGCCCACGACAATCCGCTCGGCCAGCGCCTGACCGCCTTGATGATCTCTAAGCGCCTCGCGGACGCCGCCGTGCCGATGTCCCTCCTGGCCGACCACCCGAACGTGCAGTTCAATTATTTCCGCGGCGGTCTGGGTTCGTGCGCGGTCGAGATGCATTGAGACCATGCTCCGCCCCGCCCTCTGCTTGCTGGTCGCGCTGTTCTTCACCGGATGCGCGACCGACGCCCCTGTCGCCAAGAGCTACGACATCGTCGTCTACGGGGATTCGGCGGCCGCGGTCGCGGCGGCCCTCCAAGCCAAGCGCCAAGGCTCGAGCGTGGTGCTGGTCAACACGACCAAGTTCCTCGGGGGCATGACCTGCAGCGGGCTCTCCGCCAGCGACATCTTCCACCGCGAAGCGGTGGGCGGCGTGGCCCGCGAGATCTACGGCCGCATCGGCCGACACTACGGCAAGACCTATGTGGATTACTTCGAACCGCATGTCGCCCAGGCGGCGGTCGACGGCCTGGTGAAGGAAAGCGGACTGGAAGTCCGGATGGACGAACAGTTGGACCGTGGTCCGGGCGGCGTGACCAAGCAAGGCGACCGGATCACCTCCTTCCGTACGCTATCCGGTAAGGTCTTCGCGGCGAAGGTCTTCATCGACGCCTCCTACGTCGGCGACCTGATGGCCGCGGCGGGCGTAAGCTACTCCGTAGGGCGCGAACCTAACCGCCTCCACGGCGAGACGCTCAATGGCGCGCAGCGCGGCGACGACAAGCCCCGCAAGCACTACACCCAACGAGACAAGGACCACTTCATCAAGGACGTCGACCCGTATGTCCGCCCGGGTGATAAGACCAGCGGCCTCCTGCCCTTCGTGTTCGCCGAAGATCCGCGTATCGGCGAAGGCGACCATCGTATCCAGGCCTTCAACTATCGTCTCTGCGTGACGACCAATCCGGAGAACCGGATCCCGTTCGCCAAGCCGGCGGGCTACCGCGAGCTCGACCACGAGATGCTGCTGCGCAACTTCGAGGCCGGCGACCTCCGCTTCCCGTCGCTTCTGCACAAACTTCCCAACGGCAAGACCGACTGGAATTCGATGCATGCAATCGGGACGGATTACGTCGGCGCGAACTGGGATTACCCGGAGGCGAGCTACGTGCGTCGCCGGGAGATCGAAGCGGCCCACGAACTCTATATCCGCGGACACATCTGGACGTTGGCCAACCACCCGCGCGTCCCTGAGGCGATCCGTAAGCAGGCTTCCGCCTACGGCCTCTGCCAGGACGAGTTCCGCGAGCATGGTGGCTTCTCGCCAATGATCTACATCCGCGAAGCCCGTCGGCTGGCGGGTGAATACGTGATGACGGAGCTGGATTGCAAGGGACGCCGCACGCCGCCGGAACCGGTCGCGCTCGCAAGCTTCGGCTTGGACTCCCACGCGGTGCGCTACTTCGTGACCACCCGTGGCACGATCGAACGCGACGGCGTCATCTGGAACGTGCCGCCGCGACCCTACGGCGTTTCCTATCGTAGCCTGATCCCGAAAGCCGCCGAGTGCGCTAACCTGCTCGTACCGGTCTGCCTCTCCGCCACGCACGCCGCGCACGGCTCGATTCGGATGGAGCCGGTCTTCATGCAACTCGGCCAGGCCGCCGCCATGGCCGCCGGCATCGCCGCCCGCGATGGCCTCTCCGTGCAGTCCGTTCCCTATGCCCAGGTCCGCGAGCAGCTCAAAGCCGCGAATCTGCCGGTGGAGTGGACGGCGAGTAAGGCTTCTAAGTAATTGGAGTAAAAAGGGATAAGTTTATTCTTATCCCTTTTTTGACATAGTCCAGATCTGGACCTTGTTCTGGGTCCAGATGCGCGACCCGGAAGCCACCCTTCGCCAGCACCAGCTGCCCGTAACGGCGCAGCGCCTGGCGGTGATGCGCGCGGTTTCGCACCATCCGCATGCGACCGCGGACGCCATCGCTGAGCATGCGCGCGAGGAGATCGGCGCGATCTCGCGTCAGTCGGTCTACAACGTCCTGAACGTCCTCACGGACAAAGGCATCATCCGGCGCATCCAGCCGGCCGACTCCCCGGCGCGCTACGAAGACCGCGTCGGCGACAACCATCATCACCTCGTCTGCCGCGCCTGCGGTCAGACCGAGGACGTCTGCTGCGCCGTCGGCGGCGCCCCCTGCCTCGAGGCGCACGACGACCACGGCTTCAAGATCGACGAAGCCGAAGTGATCTACTGGGGCCTCTGCCCTTCCTGCCAGCGCGCCGGCGTCTCGGCCGCCCCTGCCCGTCCCTTTCCCCCTCATCACCATCGTGACTAGCCGATACCAGACCCTGAAGCTGCTCGCGCTCGCTGCGCTGACGCTTACGTTCACCCCAGGCCAGCTCATGGCCCAGGCCGCCCCTTCCTCTCAACCCAACAAAACCGACATGTCCGACATCTCCAAATGCCCCGTGATGGGCAACCCCGCCCCCGCCAATCGGCACACCGCCGCCGCCGCCATGGCTAACCGCGATTGGTGGCCGAACCAGCTCAACCTGAGCATCCTCCACCAGAACAACGTGTGCGGCAACCCAATGGGCCCGACGTTCAACTACTCCGAGGAGTTCAAGAAGCTCGACCTCGAAGCCCTGCGCAAGGACCTCAAGGACCTGATGACCGACTCGCAGGAATGGTGGCCCGCCGACTACGGCCACTACGGCCCCTTCTTCATCCGCATGGCCTGGCACTCCGCCGGCACCTACCGCACCACCGACGGCCGCGGCGGCGCCGGTTACGGCACTCTGCGCTTCGCCCCGCTGAACAGCTGGCCGGACAACGCCAACCTCGACAAGGCGCGCCGCCTCCTCTGGCCGATCAAGCAGAAGTACGGCAGCAAGATCTCTTGGGCTGACCTCATGATCCTCACCGGCAATGTCGCCCTCGAAGACATGGGCTTCCCGACCTTCGGCTTCGCCGGCGGCCGTACCGACGTCTGGGAAGCGCAGGAAGACATTTACTGGGGTCCTGAGACCGAGTGGCTCGGCGACAAGCGCTACAAGGGCGACCGCGAACTCGAGCACCCGCTCGGCGCCGTCCAGATGGGCCTGATTTACGTCAACCCCGAAGGCCCGAACGGTAAGGCCGACCCGCTGGCCTCCGCCCGCGACATCCGCGAGACCTTCGCCCGCATGGCCATGAACGAAGAAGAAACCGTCGCCCTGATCGCCGGCGGCCACTCCTTCGGCAAGGCCCACGGCGCGGCGACGCCCGTCGGCAACGTCGGCCCGGAACCCGAAGGCGCGCCCCTCGAAGAGATGGGCCTCGGCTGGAAGAACAAATACGGCAAGGGTAACGGCGCGGACACGATCACCAGCGGCCTCGAAGGAGCCTGGACGAGCACCCCGGCCCGCTGGTCCTACCAGTACCTGACCAACCTCTGGAACTACGAGTGGGTCCTCACCAAGAGCCCGGCCGGCGCCCAGCAGTGGACGCCCAAGGACGGCGCCGGCGCCGGCACCGTGCCGGACGCGCATGACAAGTCGAAGCGTCACGCTCCGATGATGTTCACCACCGCCCTCGCGCTGAAGATGGATCCGGCTTACGCCAAGATCACCAAGCGCTGGGCCGAGAACCCGAAGGAGTTCGAAGTCGCCTTCGCCAAGGCCTGGTACAAGCTCACCCACCGTGACATGGGTCCCTATGTCCGCGGCCTCGGACCGCTCGTGCCCCCGGCCCAGCTCTGGCAGGACCCCGTCCCGGCCGTCGACCACCCGCTGGTCGACGCCGCTGACGTCGATGGCCTCAAGAAGGCCGTCCTCGCCACGGGCCTCTCGAACTCGCAGCTTGTCTCGGTCGCCTGGGCTTCCGCCTCGACCTTCCGCGGCAGCGACAAGCGTGGCGGCGCCAACGGCGCCCGCATCCGCCTCGCCCCGCAGAAGGACTGGGAAGTGAACAATCCGGCCGAACTCGCCAAGGTGCTCGCCGCCCTCGAGAAGGTGCAGGCCTCCTTCAACGCCTCCGCCAAGGGCGGCAAGAAGGTCTCCCTGGCCGACCTGATCGTCCTCGCCGGCAACGCCGCGGTGGAAGACGCCGCCGCC
>JBJTAX010000261.1:0-12906 GCA_046091055.1 Verrucomicrobiota bacterium
GGGCGACTTCGACGTCGCGACCCCCGGCGGACGCAACCTCTACTTCGGCATCCGTGAGCACGTCATGGGCGCCATCCTCAACGGCATCGCCTACCACGGCGTGTTCAAGGGCTCCGGCGCGACGTTCCTGACGTTCTCCGACTACCTTCGCCCCTCGATCCGAGTCGCGGCCCTCGCCAGGCTCCAGGCCTTCTACATCTTCACGCATGACTCCGTCGGCGTCGGCGAAGACGGCCCGACCCACCAGCCGGTCGAGACCGTGAGCGCGCTGCGCTGCATCCCGAACCTCGACGTGGTCCGCCCGGGCGACGCCGAAGAGACCGCCGCCGCCTTCGCGCACGCGGTCGCCCGCAAGGACGGCCCGGTCGCCCTGATCCTCTCGCGCCAGAACGTTCCCTCCCTCGACGCCAGCACGGTCGCCACGCGCCGCCAGGGCGTGCTCAAGGGCGGCTACGTCCTCCGCAAGGAGACCGCCCCGCTCACCCACATCATCATCGGCACGGGCAGCGAACTCTCGCTCGCCCTCGCGGCCGGGGAAGAACTCGGCGCCGGCGTCCGGGTGGTCTCGATGCCTTCCATGGAGATCTTCGCACGTCAGCCGAAGGCCTACCAGGAAGAAGTCCTGCCCTCGTCCTGCGCGAAGCGCGTCAGCATCGAAGCGGGCGTGACCCTCTCGTGGGGCCGCTACGTCGGCACCGCCGGCAAGGCCATCGGCACCTACACCTTCGGTCTCTCCGCCCCGGGCGACGTGGTCATGAAGGAACTCGGCATCACGAAGGAAGCCGTCGTCGCCGCCGCCAAGGCGCTCTGAGCAAACGGACAGTCCTCGCACCGAAGACCGGCGCCGCCAGGCCCCCGGTCTTCCTGTTTCACGGGGTCACTTGACCTCGCGGAGCTGCGTGAGCGGCAGGCGGAACAGGTCGCCCTGCTCCGACCCCAAGAGCAAGGTCGCCGGGTCGGCCCACGCGCAGCCTTCCAGCTGGAACGAGAGCAACGGCGGGGAGAGCGGCGCATAAAGCGCGCGACCGCGGAAGAAATCTTCGCCCGTCGCCGGCAGGTCGAAGACCCAGACGTTGCGATAGGTCAGCACGGCGAGGCGCGTGCGGTCGGGTGAAAGGCAGGCGTCCGTGACCATGCCGCCGATGTCGAAGCGCGCGAGCTTGGTCAGCGTGGCGCGATCCCCGGTCGCCGGGATATCCGCCCGCCAGAGGTCGGTGAGGGTGTCACGGCGGTGCTTGGTGAGGAGATAGAGTTTCCCGCGGAGCAGGAACATCGCTTCGCAGTCATGGGAAAGCTCCGGGTCCGGGAAAGCCGTCTGGTCGGGCCAGGCGAAGGTGACCTTGCGCACGTCGGGCGCTTCCGCCGCGCCCGCCGCGGGCTCCTGGAAAAGGTAGAAGGCGAGCTCCTTGCGACGGGAGATGTTGTTACCGACGTCGCCCACGACCATCAGCCCGCGTTCATCGCCGGCGATGGCCTCCCAGTCGACGTTGACCGCGCCGCGGAGGACGGAGCCGTCCCAGAAGCCGCCCTGGCCAAGGACCCGCGAGCCGTCGGCCCGCACCGGGACGACCCGCGGCGGCGCGCTGGAGTCGGAAAGCGTCCAGAAGACCCCCGGCAAAGCCGGGCTCGGCCACAGCGCCGAGCATTCCGGCACCAGCTTCGGGTCGAGCTTCCCGGCGACCCGCAAGACCACCGCCGGCATCTCCGGCGGCGCGCGCCGGAGGACGACCGGTTCGGCCCCGGCGAGGACGGCCGGACCGAGCAGACCGAGGAGGCGAAGCATGCGGCGCATGGTCGGAAGGTGGCGGCCGGCGGGCGGCTTGGCAATCCGCCGCCGCTTTTGCTGTCGAAATCAGGTCCCGGCCGCCCATCGTCTCGCCATGGCCCGGAAATCATCGCGCTCGCTCTGGACGGACAAGCTCCGCGGCGTCGCGGCGAACCCGGCGGGCGCCAAGGCTCCCCGCGCCCGCAAGGCCGCGCCGAGCATGGCCGGACGCGGCTGCCGCGCGATCATCCTCGGCATCGACCCTTCCCTGCGCGGCACTGGCCTGGCGGTCGGCGACGCGCGCGCCGAGCCGATGCGCCTGCTCGCCAGCGTCACCGTGAAGCTCGGCCCGAAGTTCGCGCCCTTCGAGTGCCTCGGCCGGATCGCCGACGAGGTCGAGCGCCTCGCCCGGGCCCACGGCGTCACGCATGCGGCCATCGAAGAGACGATCTACGTGCAGAACTTCCGCACCGCCCAGGCCATGGGCGCCTCGCGCGGCGCCGCCCTCAGCGTGCTGGCCCGCCTCGGCCTCAAGGTCGGCGAATACGCCCCCGCGCGCATCATGCTGGCGGTCGCCGGCCACGGCTCCGCCAAGTAGGAACAGGTGGGCCGCATGATCCGCGCCGCGCTCGGGCTCCCGGCCGAGCTCGCGCCCGACTAATCCGACGCGGCGGCCGCGGCGCTCTGCCACGCCTTCACCGCGCGCGGCTGATCAGGGCTCCTCGCTGACCGCGAACTCGTCGTGCCGGCCGCGGGCCTGGCTCCAACGCGCCATGAGCTCCTCGACCGGGACCGGACGCACCTTCTGACGGAGGTTGTAGGCGCCGGCGTCGAGGCACGCGCGGAGCTGGCCCCAGACCGCGGCGTAGGAACGGGAGAAGCGCAGGGATTCGTCGCGCAGGAGGCTCGAGACATGGCAGCAGCCGCCGACCTCCGTCACGATGAAACGGCCGGCCTTGAGGTCCTCGAGCGAGGCGGCGCGCAGGTCGAAACGGGCGAAGTGCAGGCCCGGGAAACGCTGGGCGAAGGCCGTCACCGCGGCGTCGAGCTCGACCGTCGCAAGGTCGGCGCGGTGACGGCAGCGCGCGCCGTGGCCGTAGCTACCGGTGAGGTTGAGCGTGACCCTCTGGCCGGCGGGGATGACGCGGTTCAGGTCGCGGGCATGGCACCGGATGAAGAGGTCGGCGCGGGAGACGGCGATTTCGTTGAGCCAGATCAGCTCCTCGAGGGTCTGCTCGCCGTCCCCGCGGACGCCGACGTCCTGCTTATGGACGACGGCCATGATGCGCCCGTCGTCGCGGCCGGGATTACGCCGCCAGACGACCTCTACCTCGAAACCCGGGACGAACTTCTGGAGGAGGAAATCCTCCTCGGCGCCCAGGACGAGACGTTCAAGCTGCGCCTGGGAATGGACGAAGCGCAGGCCGGCGCCGTCCTCGGCGACCTCGGGCTTGAAGACCAGCGGGAAGCCGTGGCAAGCGGCGAAAGCGGTCGCCTGGCGGACGCGCTCGTCCGCCGGATCCTCGAGCGAGAGCGCCAAGGTCGGGCAGCAGCGCGAGTCGCGCTGGAAGGGACGCAGCAGGAGCGACTTGGAGTCGCCGATGAAGCCGCCGATACGGCCGAGGGCGGGATTGGCCGTAGCGAAAGCGGTGAGGCGGCGGTGGCGGAGGCTCAAAAGCACGATGCCTAGGCGCACCGGCAGGTAGAGGAGCCAGCCCGGCCAGAGGGAGGGCTGCATCAGGCCGCGGACCTTCATGACGATCTCGCGGCGGCCGCGCCAGGTCATGACAGGGACGATCCAATGGGTGACGATCCAGATAAGGGCGAAGAGCCCGATCACGATCCAAGCCGCGTACTGCTTGTAGCGCGGGAACTGCTCCATGAAAGGCGGACCGAGCGTGCTGCCGAGGAGCATGAGCACCGGCGTCCAGACGAGGGCCGCGGTGAAGAGCAGCAGCGAGAGGCGCGGCAGGCCGAGACGCAGGATGCCCGCGGTCACGAAGGTCGGCACGCGGCTGGCGGGGATGAAACGCGAGCTGACAATCACGAGCAGCCCGCGCGGCGAGCCGAACCAGCCGGCCATGCGGTCGATCTCGTGCTCCTTGACGATCCATTTGAGCGGCGCGCGACGGAGCGCCCCGCGCCCGAGCCAACGGCCCAGCGAATAGAGCACCATGTCGCCGATGAAGATGCCCACCGTGCAGGCGAGCGCGGCCCACCAGAAGCCAATGATGCCTTCGGCCGCGAGTAGGCCGGCGGCGAGGCACGTCGGATCCTCGGCGACGAAGGTGCAGAGGATGATGATCAGGATCAGGATCCAGAAGCGGGCGCCGTCGGACACCACGAGGTCCGGATAAGGTTCGGTCGCCGGTACGGGCGCCGGGCGCTTCGCCGCCTGACCCGACTCGACGGACGCGATGAAACGGATGACCTCAAGCGAGGCTTCGGCGTCGTGGCCGCCCTCGACCTCGATGAGCCGGGCCTGCGGCATGAGCTTGGACGAATAACGGGCGGCGTCGACCGGCGTGACCCAGTCGCTCTTGCCATGGACGAGCAGCGCCGGTCCGTCCCAGGCGCGCAGCATCGACTTGGCGTCAGACAGGTCGCTGTCGAAGAAGACGCCGGAGTAACCGCGGTTATAAGGCAGGCGGTCGGCCAGCCCGAAATGGGGCGTGGCGACGTCGAGCAGGAAGAACGGGATGTGGTGGAAGAAGTAGACGAACTTGGTGGCGACGGCGTTGCCGAGGAGCGTGTATTCCTGCGCGCCCGGGGCCGAGACGAGCGTCAGCGAGGCCACGCGGTCAGGATACTTCGTCGCGACCGCGAGGGCGACCATCCCGCCCATGCCTTCGCCGACGAGGTGGAAGCGGCCCTTGCCGAGTCGCGGCTCCATCGAACGCAGCATGTCGGCGGCGATGCTCTCATCGCTCATCGACGCACGTGAACGATGGTAAGCGGTCGGCCAGCGGACGGCGTAGACCACGCCCACATTGTCGGCGCCCTCAGTCGTGACGAGGTCGATGGCGGCCTGATTCCAGCCACCGCCACCGTCCGGGAGACGGGGGATGACGACGACCGGCAAGGCGGCACGGTCCTCAGGATACCCATGCGGATGGAATTCCACCCGCTGAGCCAGCTCGGGGTTGGGAACCCGGTCGGCCGAGGTGACCCAACGGGAGACCAGAACCAGCAGGACATAGGCCGCCAGGACGATCCACTTCACCGGGACGCGCCCGAGGTTGCGCTTGCGTTCGGCGAGGGTGGACATCCGGCCCCCATCAAAGGTCGTCGCCCACCCGGGGCAAGACGGGAAGGGTGAAACGGGGCGATTGGCCGATTTATGGCTTCCTTAAGGAGGCCAACCCCCCTTGTCTTGGCTTACGTGCAATCCACCGGAAAGGAACTCCCAGGCCTCAGGGTCACCGTCGACAAGGTGGTCCACCATCGGGATGCGAACTTCCCCCCGGAGACTCCGCACGCCTTCGTCTACTTCCTGACCATCAGCAACCTGTCCCAGGAGACGGTCAAGCTGCTCGGCCGGAAATGGATCATCCGCGCGCCCGACGGAGAGATCGAGATCTTCGAGGGCGACGGGATCGTCGGCGAGACCCCCACCCTGCCCCCGGGCGAGCAGTTCTCTTACAACAGCTACCACCTGGCCGGCGGCCCGCGGACTGCCGAAGGCTCCTTCCATGGCGCGACCGCGACCGGCGAACGCGTCTTCACGCGGATCCCGGTCTTCGCGATGACACCCCCGCCCGACCCTTCCTGATGCGACTTACCGACCTCAACTCCGGCCGCGAGATCGGCGCCAACTGCCTGCTCGCCGAATTCGGCGGCCTGCGGCTGGTGATCGACTGCGGCCTCCACCCCAAGCTCGACGGACGACAGGCGCTGCCCCGGCTCGACAAGATCCAGGGCTCGGTCGACGGCGTGATCCTCACGCACTGCCACCTCGACCACCTTGGCTCGCTCCCGCTCCTGCTCAAGCAGCACCCGTCCGCCCGCGTCTACGCTTCGGCCGCCACGACGCTCTTCGTCCGCCGCCTGCTCAGCAACTCCATCCAGGTCATGAAGCGCCAGCGCGAGGAGACCGGCAACGCCGACTACCCGCTCTACGTCGAGCCCGACGTCGAGCGCGTCGAGCACGCCCTCGCGGCCGTGCCCCTGGCCAACCCGCGCGTCATCGGCCGCGGCGGCGAAGAGATCGCGCTGACGATGCACCTCGCGGGCCACGTGGCAGGCGCGGTCGGCTGCCTCGTCGAGCACCGTCGGAAGAAGCATTTCTTCACCGGCGACGTCCACTTCCAGGCCCAGCGCACCGTCGCCGGGGCGAACTTCCCACGGACGCCGGTCGACACGCTGGTGATGGAATGCACGCGCGGGGCGACCACCCCCGTGCCCGACTTCCAGCGCGGCCGCGAGGAGCAGCGCCTCATCAGGGCCATCAACGCGGCGTGCGACGACGGCGGCTCCGTGTTGCTCCCGGCCTTCGCCTTCGGACGCATGCAGGAAATCCTCCTCCTGCTCCAGGAGGCCGCCGACGCGGGGGACCTGGCCGACGTGCCGATCTTCTGCTCGGGCCTGGGCATGGACCTGTGCGACTACCTCGACGCGGCGAGCAAGAAGACGAAGCAGGTCAAGTTCAGCCGCCAGGTCCTGCGCGACCTCGGCATCCTGCCGCTCTCCCGGAAATACGTCCAGCCGGGCAAGAACATGCCCGAGCGCGGCATCTACCTGCTCTCCAGCGGCATGCTCGGCGAGACGACGCCGGCCTGGCGCGTCGCCGCGAACATGCTCGACCACGAGGAGAACGCGGTATTCTTCGTCGGCTACTGCGATCCGGAGACCCCGGGAGGCGAGCTGATCGGCCTGAACCCGGGAGGCGAATTCAGGTTCAAGTCCCTCGACCACACGGCGACCCTGCGCGCCAAGGTCGAGCGCTTCCACCTCAGCGGCCACGCCGACCGCGAGGAACTCGTCGACTTCGCGAAGGACCTCGCGCCGAAGGACATCATCCTGACGCACGGCGATCCGCCCGCGCGGGCGTGGATGAAGGAGACCCTCACGGCCGCGCTGCCCGGAACGCGCGTGCACGATCCGGAACCGGGCGTCCCCCTGGAGCTGTGACCCTGCTGCCGCAGTCCGTCGAAGACTGGCGTGAGTTCACCCTCACGCGTGGTCCGCGCATGGCGGCGGAGGCTTTCCTGCTCAAACTGGCTTCGATGGCCCCGGCGGAGCAACGGGCGGCGCTCTGCGGCCTGCCTGACGCGCGGACCCTGACGCGCCGCTTCGAGGAGGCGTGGCCGCGGCGCGAAGCATCCCTCGGCGGCGAGCCGACCTGGGCGGGCTCGACCTTCCTCGCGGAGGAGATCGGGCCGGCCCGGGCGACGTCGTCGTTGCCGGCCGCCTTCGCCGCGGACGCGGGGGCGATCGAGTGCGGCCGGACGCAGCTCAACGAATTCGCCTTCGGGCTGACCGGGGAGAACCCGCACTTCGGCGACTGCCCGCACCCGGCGCGTCCCGACCTGCTCGCCGGCGGTTCCAGCTCGGGCTCGGCCTTCGCGGTCGCCCGCGGACTCGTCCCGTTCGCGCTCGCGACCGACACGGCCGGTTCGATCCGCGTGCCCTGCGGCTACTGCGGCGTCTGGGGCCTGCGGCTGACACCCGACGTCGCGCCCGTCGGCGACGTCTTCCCGCTCTCGCCGGGTTATGACACGCCGGGCTGGATCGCGCGCTCGGCCGACGACCTCCGCCAGGTCTCGGCCGCCGTGCTCGGCGAAGCCCCGCCCGCAGGAGCCGGCCTCTGGGTCGGCGACCTCGGCTTGGGCATCCCCGCCGCCGACCTCGCCGCCATGCGCACGGTCGCCCTCAAGGCCGGCGCTCAAGAAGACGTCGCCGCCGCGAGGTTGCTTCGCATGGCCTGCGCCGATGCGGCCGACGTCTATCCGGTCCTCGGCGGACACGCCGCCGCGCGGGTCCATGCGGGCTGGCTAGAACGTCGCCGGACAGAATACGATCCGGTCGTCTGGGCCCGCCTCGACGCCGGCCGGCGGCGCACCTACGACGAACTCCGCACGGCCGAGGCCGCTCGGGCGCGGATCTCCGACGCCTTCCGCACGATCTTCCGCCGCCATCATTTCATCGCGATGCCGGCGACCTTCGGCGGAGCGGTGAGCAAGGTCGCCACGGACGACGCCCACCGCCGACGCCTCCTCGCGCTCAACGCGCCGGCCTCGCTCGCAGGGCTGCCCGTCGTGGCCGCGCCCGCGCGCCTGGCCGACGGACGGACCGCCGGGGTGCAGTTCCTCTTCCCTGACATGGCGAACTTCGGCTGGGACTCCGTCCTCGGCCGGCTCGCCTGATCAGAGACGCTTGCGGCGCATGTGCGCCGAAGGCTGCCCGAGCGCCTCGCGGTACTTCGCGACCGTGCGGCGGGCGATCTGGACGCCCCGTTTGCGGAGCTCGGCCGTGATGGCCTCGTCGGCCAGCGGTTCGGCGGGGTTCTCGCGCGCGAGGATGTCGGCGATCAGCTCCTGCACGCCTTCCTGGGCGACCGTGCCGCCGTCCGCCGTCGCGACGCCGGAAGAGAAGAACCAGCGGAACTCGCGCAGGCCGTGCGGGGTGAGCATCCACTTGTTGGCGGCGGCGCGGCCGACGGTCGTCTCATGGACGCCCATCTCCTTGGCGACGTCGGTCATGGTCAACGGTCGGAGCCTGGCGGGGCCGTGCTCGAAGAAGTCGGCCTGGCGGTCGACGATGATATGGGCGAGCTTCTCGACGGTGCGCTGACGCTCCTCGATCGCGCCGATGAGGAACTTGCCCTGGCGCATGCGCTCGAGGATATAGGAACGCTCCTTCTCGCCGAGGGCTTGGCCGGCGAGCATGTCCTTGTAGGCCGGCACGAGGCGCAGCTTCGGGACATGGCGGTCGTCCATGACGACCCGCCACCTGCCGTCGTCGCCCATCTCGACGGTCGCGTCGGGCGTGACGACGCGGTTGTCGTCCCGCGCGAAGCGCCGGGCCGGCACGGTCTCGAGCTTGGCGAGTTCCGCCAAAGCCTCGCGGATGTCATCGAGCCCGACATCGAGCACGCGGGCGCATTCCTCCAGGCGGCGGCCCATCATGGGTTCCCAGCAATCGGTGATCAGGCGCGCGGCGGTGGACAGCCCGCGCCCGCGGAGGCGGAGCTGCGCGAGGAAACATTCCCGCAGGTCGCGCGCGCCGATGCCGGGCGGATCGAAGGCCATCAGCAGCGTGTGCGCCGTCATCACGGCCTCGTAAGGCTGACCTGAGCGCAGGGCGATGGACGAAAGGTCTTCCTCGACGAAGCCGCGCTCGTCGAGCGAGGCGATGAGGAGCTTCAGGGCATCATGGACCGCGGGGTCGTCGGAGGCGGTGCGAGCCTGGTCGGCGAGGTGCTCGGACAGCGAGGCCTCGCCCGTCGCGGATTCGAGCATGTGCCGGCGCCGCTCTTCGTCCTCCTGGGTGTAGCCCTGCGAGCGGATCTCCTCGTAGTAGCTTTCGTCCCAATCTTCCTTCATCCGCCGCAGGGCGTCGAAATCATCTTCGCCGAGGGACAGTTCGCGCGGGCCGTCATCGTCCGGCTCCTCCGGCAGGACCGGGGCCTCGAGACCCTCCAGGGAGGTCGGCTCGACTTCCTCGAGCAGGGGATTGGCCGCCAGTTCCGAGGAAATCTCCCTCAGCAGCTCGGCCGCGGGCACCTGGAGGATGCGCAGCGACTGACGGAGCTGGGGCGTGAGCACGAGGCCTTGCACCTGCTTCTGCGATTGATTGATGCCTGGGTTGCCCATCGGACAGCCTGAAGCAAAGCGGGTCGGGCCTCTTTTGGCAAAAGGTATCGCAAGGCCCACGGGATCCGGCCGCCCGGCCCGCAGAGGCGGCCTCTCGGGGGAGGCGACGGGGCCGGAGCGGGACGCTAACGACGCGTCCAGCAGTCCGGCTCGGAACAGTGTCCGAGGTTGGCGGGCGTGAGGCGCGTGACCTTGCCGGTCACGCTGTCGACGACCCCCAGCCACTCGCCTTGCGCGGCCACGAGGTGGCGGCCGTCGGCGCACCAGGAGGCATGCGCCAGCGGGGCCGGGCTCCTGGTCTCGATCGCCTTGACCGTCCCGGCCGCGAGGTCGATGAGGCCGAGGCGCAGCGCGCCGGACTGGAAGGTGAAGACCAGCTGGTCGGGGAGGACGGGATTCCAGCGCGGCTCGGTGCAGTAGCCATAACCGGTCGAGACCAGCCGGAGCGGGCCGCCCGTGGTGCTCGCGAGATAGATGCCGGGGCTGCCGGTCGGGCCGCCGGTGAGCGCGAAACGGGAACCGTCCGGCGACCACGAAGGATCCGTGTTCACCCACTGCTTGCTGGGCGCCCTGATGACGCGGGTCGGCGACTGGCCCTGCGGGCCCGCGACGTAGATGTCCATCGTCTCCTTGTTCGAAGAGGCGAAGGCGATGCGGCCGTCCGGGCCGCTGCTGGCGGCGCCGAGGGCTCCGCGCGCGTTGACGATCACCTTCGAGGCCTCGCCGATGCCGTTGGTCGAGAAGATCTCGGGCCAGCTGGAGCGGAAGGAAGAGATGAAGAAGACGCGCGAGCCGTCGGCCGACCAGCGCGGACCGATCGAGGTGTTGCGGTAGTTCGTCAGCCGTATCGTCTTCGAACGCGCGAGGTTGGTGACGTAGATCTCGGCGTGACCGGTGTAGCGCGAGACGAACGCGACCTTGGTGTCGGCGTAGAGGGGCTTGAACTGCCAGCGCCGGCCGAGGCCGACGAGCGCGGCGTCGGCGACCTTGAGCACGAGCTGATCCTCGTCGCGGCCCTCGACGTTGGTCGTGAAAGCGCAGGAAGGGTGGTCGCACGCCACCACGGCGGCGAGCGCGGTGCGCCCGATGCGCACCTTGACGGGAGAATTCGGCGAGACCTGGATCGCGCCGTGCGCGGACAAGGCGAACTGGACCATGGCGCCGAGCGCCGGATCGTCGGAGAGCACCGCGACCGAGACGATGCCCTTGGCGGCGAGCGCGTTGATATCCTCGTTGATGACGACGTTGCCCTGGCCGAAGAGCGGTGCGACGAGGAAGGCGGCAAGGAGGACGAGGAGACGCATCGATGAAGGGGATTAGGAGGTTAGCAGTTTGACCTCATCCCCGCGGGGAGTTCAATCCCGGTGATGCCGCCCGACAAGGATTCCGTCCAGCAAGCCCTCGGCCAGGTCCGCTACCCCGGCTACAGCCGGGACATCGTGTCCTTCGGGCTGGTGAAAGGCATCGAGGTCGCCCTCGACGGCAAAGTGAGCGTGGGGCTGGCCGTGACCAGCGCCGACCCCGAGGTGCCCAAGAAGCTTTACGCCGACATCGAAGCCGTGCTCAAGGCCATCGGCGTCCCGGACCCGGCCATCGCCATCACGGTCACCGTGCCCAAAGGGGTACCGGCCGCGGCCGGCACCCCCGCCGCCGGGGTCAAGCTCCCGTCCGACGCCGGCGTGGGCAAGGTGAAGCACATCATCGCGGTGGCCAGCGGCAAAGGCGGAGTCGGCAAGTCGACCTTCGCCGTCAACCTGGCCTGCGCCCTCGCCCGGGCCCTCTCCGCCCAAGGCCGCCCGGGCAAGATCGGCCTGATGGACTGCGACATCTACGGTCCGTCCGTCCCCCTGATGATCGGGGTCAGCGGCCGGCCGATGCTGGAAGGCGAGACGCTCCTCCCCCTCGAGAATTTCGGCGTGAAAGTGATGTCGATGGGCCTGCTGATCGACGCCGACGCCCCGGTCGTCTGGCGCGGTCCGATGATCATGAAGACGATCTCGCAGTTCGCCACGAATGTCCGCTGGGGCGAGCTCGACGTGCTGCTCATCGACCTCCCTCCGGGCACGGGCGACGCCCAGCTCTCCATCGCCCAGTCGATGGCCCTCAGCGGAGCGATCATCGTGACCACTCCGCAGACCGCGGCGGTCTCGGTGGCCCTCCGCGGGGCGGCGATGTTCACCAAGGTCGGCGTGCCGATCCTGGGCGTAGCCGAGAACATGAGCTACCTCGAATCCGCCGACGGCTCCCGCCAACACCTTTTCGGCCAAGGCGGCGGCCTCAAGGTCGCCACGGCCCTCGACACGGTCCTGCTCGGGGAGGTCCCCCTGGATCAGACGGTCCGGCTGGGCGGAGACCACGGGATCCCGGTCGTCATCAGCCACCCGGAGGGCAATCCCGCCCGCGTCTTCCGCTCCATCGGGCTGACGGTGCTGAACGCCCTGCAAAAAGCCTCGTAACGTCACCTGTTCGCCTCCGGCTTGCCACGCGGCCGGATTTACCCCTAGGATACCCGCAAGCATGAGAGAAGAGCCGTCCGAGACGAAGCCCGCCGCCGACCTGGCCGCGCGATCTTCTCTCTACGCCGAGTTCCTGGCGGAACGCGAAGAGATTCTCCGTCACAAGTGGATCGAATCCGAGAAAGCCGGCCGCGACATCGGCTTCGAGCGCGCCCTGCTCGACTGGACGCGGCACCACCGTGCCCGCTGGCGCCTGCTGCGTCGTTCGGGCAAGCCGGCCTGAGACCGACGCTTTCCGCCAAACAGCAGGGCCGGCTCGCATCGCTGCGGCCGGCCCTGCTGCTTAGCGGCGGGAAACCTCAGCCCTTGATCTCCTTGTGCAGCGTGTGGCGGCGCATGGAGGGATTGTACTTCTTGAGCTCCACCTTCTCCTGGGAAAGCTTCTTGTTACGGGTGGTCATGTAACGGGAAGGGCGCTTGCCCTCCTTGCGGGCTTCGGTGCACTCGATGATGACGATTTCGCGGGGCATGTCTTTGGTCGGTTGGAGGGTCGAGGTTTGGGAACGGCCTCGGGCGGAGCAAGCCCGAAAAAGAGCCGGGCGGCCTTTGGAGCCGCCCGAACCGGACCGAAGGCGGGGTCAATCAGCCCCAGAGACGCTTCTTATGGCGATTTTCCTTCGAGCGCTTGCGGCGCTTGTGCTTGTTCATCTTCAGACGACGCTTCTTCTTGAGGCTTCCCATGGGTGATAGTGACTCGCAACTTGGCGACCCCTCGGCCGACAGTAAAGCCGAAACTAAGCCGAAATACGGGTGAGTTCGGACCAGGCGCCGGGGCCCCAGGTCCGCCTCATCTCCGCGCGCAGGCCGGCAA
>JBJTAX010000262.1:0-5573 GCA_046091055.1 Verrucomicrobiota bacterium
GCCACCATCACCATCATCACCATGACGGGGACCATGGCCACGCGCACGACCATCCCCATCACGGCCACGAAGACGAGGACGCCCACGCCCGCGCCCATGCGGCGGAGATCGAGAAACGTTTCGCCGGCCGTCACGTCACGACCGGACAGATCGTGCTCTTCGGGCTGACGGGCGGACTCATGCCCTGCCCGGCCGCGGTCTCGATCCTCATCGTCTGCCTGCAGCTCAAGGAATTCTCCCTCGGCTTCGGCATCGTGGCCGCCTTCAGCCTGGGTCTCGCCCTGACGATGATCTCCGTCGGCGTCCTCGCTTCCTGGGGCTTCAAGAAGCTCGCCGAGAAGTCCGGCTGGTTCAGCCGCGTCGCCGCCCGCGCCCCTTACGTGTCGTCCTACCTCCTCATCGCCCTCGGCTTGGCCTTCGCTTGGCGCGGCTTGGCGATGATGAAGTAAGCGTTTTCAGGCGCCGACCATCCGGAGCCAGGCGCTGAGGTTGTAGTAGTTCGAGACGCGGGCGACCTTGCCGTCCTTGATCTCGAAGAAGGCCCCGACGCGGAGGTGATACTTCTGGCCGGTGGCGGGCGGGAGGCCTTCGTCCGTCTTCAGGTATTCGCCGCGGATGTAGAACTCGGCGGCGGCACAGGAGGCGTCCGGGCCGGCGAAGACGACGAGATTCTCGACCTGCTCACGGTAAGATCGGTCCATGCGGCCCAGGAAGGCGCGGAACGCCGGGATGCCGACCTCGACGCCTCCTTCGTTGATCTCGTGGACGATGTCAGGATGCAGGAGCGCGAGCAGGGCTTCGCGGTCGCCGGAATTGAAGGTCTGATAATACTGACGGATAAGCGGGTGCATGAGTTCAGGAAAGGAGGCGGAGCGGACGAGCGCTGAGTTTGGATGGGTCGGTCTCGCCGGGCGTGGCGCGATGACGGCGCAAGAGCCCGAGGTCGATCTCGACGGTGAGGGCATGATCGCCTTCGGCGCAGACCGGCGTGGAGAGATGACGAGGTTCGTCGCGGAAGGCGGCCTGCGAGGGCGCGAAGGCCGCGGCGCGGCCGACGGTCTCGTCGATGAGCACGGAATTCGTCCGGCCGACGAGGTGGCAGACACCGACGTGGCAGCCGAGTTCGACGGAGCGCGCATCAGCGCAACGCCCCACCCTTTCGACACCCATCAGGGTCTCGGTCGCGCTCGGCACGAGCATGAGTTCGACGCCCTCTCCGCGGAGGACGGCGGCCAGTTCGGGGATCTCGACGTCGAGGCAGATCACGACGACGCAACGGACGCCGCGGAAGGACCAGAGGCCGACGCCGTCGCCGCCCACGAAGGCTTCCTCCCACGGCGTGAGATGCAGCTTGTCCTGATGACGGAAGGCGGCGCCGTCCCAGATGGGTGCGCGATTACGGAGCTGGCCGTCCGCGCCGAGGAACGGCACGGTGCCGAGCACGACGCCCTTGTCGGCCCCGGCCAGACGCGGAGCGAGCCGCGGCCAGAGGTCGGTCCAGAAAAGTCGCGCGACGCCGCGGAGCTTGTCTTCATCCGTCACGAAGGGCTCGAGCCCCATCCAAAGTAATTCCGGCAGCACGACGAGATCGGCGCCCTCATCCCACGCTTCCTGCACGCGGGCGCACACGCGTTCGGCGAAAGCGTCGGGCGAGGCCGCGGGGACGCCGACGTCGAAGGTCAGCAAGGCGAGGGTCAGGCGGTCCATGTCTTCGTCCAGAAGGTGAGCGTCTTGGGAGATTCCTGCTCTTCGCCGACTTCCTTCCAAGGGAAAACCGCCCGCAGTTCCGGCCGGCGCCGGTAGCCTTGGCGGGCCCAGAAGGCGTCCAACGGACGATGCCCCGCAGGCCTTGCCGGATGGTCGGCCGGGCGGTCGACCGCGCAGAAAGCCGTGGTGCGCAGGCCCAGCCGGCGCGCATGGGCTTCGCGGCGGGCGAAGAATTCTCCGCCGAGGCCGCCGCCCCGGAACTCCGGCAGGACGATGCTCTCGCCCAGATACAGCACGTCATCCGTCGGCACACCGGCGAGTTCGAAGGGGCCGCGGAAGCCGTCGCTCTCCTCCGCCATCGGCATGCACGTCGTCGCCCCGATCGTGCGGCCGGCGCCATCCTGAGCGAAGACGACCAGGCTGCGCGGGCAGGCGAGGTAGCCGCGCAGGTATTCCCGCTCATACGCGAGGTCCCCTTCGTAGAGGTAAGGGAACTCGCGGAAAACGGCGATGCGCAGTCCGCCCAAGGTGTCGATCCAAGGCGACAGTTCGGGTCCGCGGACTTCGATGAGCTGGAAGACGGAAGCCATGGCGGAACTCAGAGACGGATGCGCAGGCGGGGCGAGATCGGCGTGCCGGCGTCGCGGCGCGGCGACTTCGGCCCCTTGCCGGGGGTCTCGTCATCATCGGCGGCCAAGGCCTCCGCGAATTCCTCCGGCATGGGCGCCACGGCCTGGAACTCGACTTTGGCTCCCTGCCAGTCGAACGAAAGCTGGGTGGACTCGGCGTGCAGGAAAAGCCGCTTGAAACCGCGGGCCGTGCCGACGGCCTTGTTGAACTCGAAGTCGCCATAAGTGCGGTCGCCGAGGATCGGGTGGCCGTGGGCGGCGGTCTGCACGCGCAGCTGGTGCGTGCGGCCCGTGCGCGGCTCGAGCCGGATCAAAGAAAGCGGCAGCGTGCCGCCGGCGGCGCGCTGCCAATGGTAGACCGTCACCGCCGGAGCGCCCGCGCCCGTCTCGGAACGCACTCCGCCGCCGGGTCCCTTGGACTTCGACAGCTGGTCCTGCCAGGTGCCGCGGGGGGTGCGCAGGCCGCGGCCGCGGATGAGCGCGACGTACTGCTTCGACACCTGGGAACGGGCGAACATCTTACGCACGATGTCGGCCACGCCGGGATCGAGCGCAAGGAGCAGTACGCCGCTGGTCGGCGAATCCAGCCGGTTGAGCAGGTAGACGCGGCGGATGCCGCCTTGGCCGTCGCGGACGTGGAAGGCTTCCTCTTCGTGGGAGTAATTGCCTGCGATCAGGATCGTGCCCTTCTCCGCGCCCTCGCCGGGGTTGGGATGCGAGAGGATACCGTCGGGTTTCTCGGCCGCGATGAGCCCGCAGGCGTGCGTCCTGACCACGCGCACGCCTCGGCCGAAAGGAATCCAATCCGTGGCTAGGCTCATCAGTGGTAGAAGAAGTTGATGGTGACGATATCGCTCTCCCCGTATAACGCCACCATGTCGGCGCGCCAGGCATCGTAAGGGGCCGGCGCCATCACGGCGTCCTTGCAGGCCAGCGACATCACGCGGGAGACGTCGTTGCTGAGGATCGTGGCATCGGTGACGGTCCCGTCGCGGTGGAGACGGAAGCGCACGACGACGCGGCCGCGGCTCATGCCTTCGAAACGCGAACGCTCGATGAGGCTCCACCAGCTGGACTGGATCGCCTCGAGCATCCGCTGGGTGTAATCGCCGTACTGGCTGAAGCGGGCGTCGATCGCCAAAGCGCCGGCGCGGTTGACGCCGACGGCGTTGCGCAGAAGCAGCCCGGCCGTGCCCGACGGCAACGAAGCACGCGGACGTTCCGGGTCGGCGGCGACGGGAGACGGGGCGGCTTTGGGCGCAGGGCGGGCGGCGGCCTTGCCCGGTCCGGGGGGCGGCGCGGACTTGGGCCCGGCCATCGTGATGGACGGAGCGGGCGTCGGCTGGGCCTGCGACTGGTCGATCGAACGAGGCTTGCCTTGGGCGAGGCGGATTTCGGGAGAGGTGCCGGCTGACTTCGGCAGGGCGGAGTTGCTCGGCATCTTCTCGGGCACCGGCTGGGCGGCGGTCTGATTGCGCGAGGAAGTGAACGGCGCCGCCTTCGGCACGGCTTGGTTGGCCAGCGGGTTGGTCTCCGCGAAGCGCAGCTTCGCCGGCAGCCGGGCCTCGTCGATCTTCACCGGGGCGGTCAGGACTTCCACCGGCCGGACGATCGCGACGGCCTGACGGAAAGTGTCCGGCAGGAGCCAGAGCAGGAGGAGGTGCAGGCCGAGCGAAGCCGCCGCCGCGAAGGCCGCGGCGCGCAGGTCGATGGGATCATCGGGACGCACGCCCCGAAGTTAGGGACGACCCGGACGACTTCAAGCGTAGGACGGCCTGATTATCGGGCCGCGAACTCCTGCGTCAGCGCCGCCAAGGTCCGGCGACAGTCCTCGCGCGTGCCGATGACCACGTAGAGCTGGTAGGCGTAGTCGCCGGGCCTGATGCCGGCCGGCGATCGGAGCGGTAAGACGCAGTTCCACTTCACGACCTTGTCCTGTTCGAACCGGAAACGCCCATAACCGACGGCCGGCTGGCCCGCCGGCGGACGGTAGGGCGAAAAGACCCCCATGGCGTACGAGCCGGAAGGCGTCGAAAGGACCACCGGATCAGATTGCTCGCCGTTCTTCCGCGGCAAGGGAACGAGCGTCGAGGTCTTGGCGTCGAAGCGCAGTTCCTCGCTGAAAGCCTGCGGCATATACCCCGTCAGGGCCTCGAACTGCAGGACCTTATGCGGCCGGTCGCCCGGCACGGTGAACGTGACCTTGTAATCGAGCACATGATCCATGCTGGGCCGACCGATGCGCACCTGCTTGGTCAGGACGTGATTCGAGAGGAGTTCAGTGTTCTGGGCGACGTGGCCGCCGGACTTCATCCCCGGGGCCAGCCAATAAGCCATGCGCGTGCGCGAGGCGAGCAGGCCGTCGCGGACGGCGAGCTGCTCGAGGCGGCTGGTCGACTTCGGGCCGAGCGCGTCGACGACCGAACCGGCTTCGGTCGGGTTGTAACATTCGACATGATAGACGCCGCCGATGTCGGCGTTGATGGCCGTCTGCAGCTGGCGACCGTGATCATGCGAGTCGATGAACTCGACGCCGTCCCACTTCACCGAATCGATGGCGCCGGCGAGGCGGCTAGTGGTGCGGATGACGAGCGGCCTGCCGCCGATGAGGCCGGTCAGTTCGGCGTCTCCGCTGACCATGGGCACCGGCGCGACGGGTGTCTGCGCGCCGACCGTCGCCGCGAGGAACAGGAGCCAGGTTCTCATGCGGTGAGCCTTTCAAGGACACCGAGCGCGGCCAGACGTTCCTTCACGACTTCGACCGGCAGGCCCATGATCGTCGAGATCGGCCGCTGGTAATCGGCGATGATGATCTCCCGACCTTCCTGGATGCCGTAGGCGCCGGCCTTGTCCAAGGTGTTCACCAACGACTGGTAACGGACGATGTCCGACTCCGAAAGTGGCTTGAAGCGAACCCAGGCGGTCACGTCATGCGACTCGTCGATGCCGAGCGCGGGGCACAGCAGGCAGACCCCCGTGTGCACGGCATGCTCGCGGCCGGTGAGCGAACGCAGCATCGCCGCGGACTCCGCGAGATCGGCCGGCTTGTTGAGCGCGCGGTCGCCGAGAGCCACGGTGGTGTCGGCCCCGAGCACCAGGGCGCCGGGATGCAGCGCCGAGACGGCCGCCGCCTTGATCCGCGCGTTGTGCAGCACCATCACCGCGGGGTCCGTCGAGGGATCCTCGTGCTCCGTCACCGCGGCGGTCACGACCGCATGCGGGACGCCGGCCTCGGAC
>JBJTAX010000263.1:0-3199 GCA_046091055.1 Verrucomicrobiota bacterium
CGCTGGCCGCCCATTTCCTCGGGCTGCAGATGAAGAAGTCCAAGAAGGTCCAGACGTCCAACTGGGCCAAGCCGCTCGACGAACGGCAGATCCAATACGCCGCCAACGACGCCTGGTTCAGCCGCGAGCTGTTCCTGAAGCGCGAGCAGGACGGACTGATCCCGCGGTTCGAATGAACCCCGAAGCCGCCCGCGCCGCCCAAGCCCTGGCCCTGGGCGCCACCCGCCGGCACATCTTCCTCTGCGTGAAGTCCGCCCAGCAGGCCTGCTGCGGCGGAGAGCTCGCGGCGAAATCCTGGGAGCACCTGACGTCGCGGCTCAAGCAGCTCGGACTTTCCGAACAGGGCGGGGTCCAGCGCACGAAAGCCGACTGCCTGCGGATCTGCGTGGACGGCCCGGTGGCCGTAGTGTACCCGGAAGGGGTATGGTATGGACGATGCACGCCGGAGAACCTCGACCGCGTCATCACCGAGCACCTGATCGGCGGGCAGGTCGTGGGGGATCTGGTGATCGCCGGGCCTACTTCGGCCTAGCCTCTTTCCGCTTCGGGATATCGAGCTTCTGGGCCAGCGTGCGCAGCTTGGGATGAAGTTCCGCGTACGGCACGTCCTGCACGGCCGAGCCGTCCTTGGCCGCCATCGCGGCCGCGACGCCCGCTGATTCGCCGAGGATCATCCAGACGGGCTCCATCCGGATCGAGGTCATGGCGATGTGGCTCGCGGAGACGCAGACCGGGACGAGCAGGTTCCCGCATTGCGCCCTCCTGGGCACGATCGAACGATAAGGGATCCGGTAGACGCCGCGGTTCTGTTGCTCAAGGTAGAGCATGGAGTAGTAACCGCCCATCAAGGCGACCCTCCCGTCGAACGCGACGGTGGCGTAAGGCCATTCGTCGACGCCATACGAGGCCAGGCCGACGGAATCGGCGGGGCTGGTCCGTCCCTCCAGGTCCTTCTGGGTGATGACGTAATCGGAGACCATGCGCCGGGCCTCGCGGACATAGAGCTGGTGAGGGTAGCCCTTGGTGTCATCGAAGGCCCCCTTCTCCAGCCCGGCGCTGAGCGCGACCTCTTTCTGCTTCGCGGGTACGCTGGGATCGGTGCGCAGGAAATGGGTCATGCCCCGGACGAAATCCTGCTGCTCCTTCCAGATCCGCGCGCGCGTCGCGTAATCGCCGTCGGCATAGCCGGCGTTGTGGCCATAGTTCGTCGGGGCGAACAGGGCGCGGGCGAGGTTGCCAGCGCCGCCGGAGTAGACCCGCCCGACGCTCGTCTCCCAGCCGTCGACCTTGCCCTTCATCACGCGCCCGGAAAGGATGTCCACACCCTGCTGGAAAGCCCGACGATAAAGCTCGAACTGCTTCGGGTCATAGTTGGCCGGCGGCTCGATCGGCAGGCCTTCGCCCTTGAAGACGAAACGCCAGCGAAAGCCGTAGCCCATCGTGAGCCGGTCGGCCTCGCCGACCAGGGCGACGGGCGTCGGCTGCAACCCCGGCAGAAGCCCGCTGGCGTGGTCGCCGGCCTTCACGTAAGGATCGATCGCGTAGACCGACATCGGCGGCTGCGCGCCGGCCAGGCTCTCTCCGTAGGTCGCCTTGGCTTCGCGACCGAAGACGTAGGCGACGCCAGCCCGGGCCATGAGGTCACCTTCATACGAGCAGTCGATGAAGACCTTGGCCTTGATGACGCGCGCCATGGCCTGGGTCGGCTTCTCCGGCGGGCAGCCGTACTCGTCGAACGGGGCGAGATCCAGGTCCACGGAGCGGATCAGTTCATCGACCTTCAGGGCCGCGCTGACGCGATGCTCGAAGAGCACCGTGACGCCGGCGGACTTGAGCATCTCGGCGAAGACCGCGCGGTATTGGGCGTCCTTATAATCTTTCTTCAGGATCGGCCGCGTCGAGCCGCTGACGGCTTCCTCGCGGCCCCAATCGATGTGCATGAGCCCGCCGCCGGTCATGCCGCCCAACCAGCGGCTCGGCTCGACCACGACGACTTTGGCACCCTCCTTGGCCGCCGCGCAGGCCGCCATCACGCCGCTGGCCGTGCCACCATAGACGCAGACGTCGAAGGTCTCGGCCGCGATGAGCGGCGTCAGGCCGAGAAGAAAGACGATGAGCAGACGCGGCATGGGTGAAGCCTTGATAGGCTGCCCCCGCCGGATGTCAAAGGAGCCTTATTTCAAGGCCTTCTCGATGGCCTTCTCGAGCTCCTCGGAGTCGGGCTCGACGTCGGAACCGAAGCGGGCGAGCAGCTTGCCGTCGGCGCCGATGAGGAACTTGTTGAAGTTCCAGCCGACGGGACCGGGATGGCCTTCCTCCTTGCCGGTGAGCCGGACGAAGAGCGGGTGGGCGGCGGCGCCCTTGATGGCCACCTTGGCGTACATCGGGAAGGTCACCTTGAAGTTCGTCTTGCAGAACTTCTTGATCTCTTTTTCCGAAGCCGGTTCCTGGCCGCCGAAGTCGTTGCACGGGAAGCCCGCGACGACGAGGCCCTTGGCCTTGTAGCGGTCGAAGAGTTCCTGCAGGCCGGCATACTGACGGGTATAGCCGCACTGGCTGGCGACGTTGACCACGAGCCAGGCCTTGCCGCCCTTCGCCGCGCCGAGCGTCGTCGGCTTGACGTCGATGTCCATGACCGGGATACCGAGCAAGCCGGGAGCCGGTTCCGCGGCCTCGGTCGCCGAGGCGAGGAGAAGAAAACAGAGGGCTATGAGACGCATAGGCCGAGGCTAGGCGCGAATAGCCGGGAAGCAAGCGCCGGGCGTTTCTAATCGGACTTGAAACGACCTGCCGACCCCCACCCTAGGAAGCGCTATGCATCACAAACTCCTCCTCATCCTCCTCGTCGCCGCCGGCGTCTCCGGCTGCGTTTCACAACCCGTCGTCCAGCGCCATGGCTCGCTCCAGGCGGTCGCCAAGCACGGCACGACCTATCACCTCGACGCCGGCCGCTCGGGACTAGGCGAAGACGCGCTCCGTGGGCTGCGCGACCGCCTGGGGAAGGCGGGCCTGACGCCCGCCTCGGCGGACTCGGCCCAGCTGATCGTCACGTTGACGAACGAACATCGATCCGTGACCGAACGCCGGCATACCGGCGGGAAGAACGGCGTCAGCTACGACCACAAGGCCGACGAACGTCGCCTCACGCTGACCGTGACCGAAAGCCGTCCGGGCGCCGGAAGCGCCCTGATGGAGCGCC
>JBJTAX010000264.1:0-5757 GCA_046091055.1 Verrucomicrobiota bacterium
GTTGGAGCGTTTCCGCGCGGCCTTGTATTCGGCGTAGGCCTTGTTCGTCAGGGCGCGGTCGGCCTTGGCCTGCTGCTCGGCGCCGGCGACTTCGGGGAGCTCGTGGGCCGCCTTGCGGGCCGCCGCGAGCCGGGCGTGCTCCGGCTCGGCGGCTTCTGCCGCCGGGACGGCGAAGAGGTGGACGTGGGCGCCGACGGCGAGGAGCACGGCGGCGATGGTGGTGCGGGTGGTGTTCATGGTGTGGGTGGGAACGGGCTTGAAGGAAGGGCTCCGCTCGCGGACAATTCAAGTCCCTCGCCCTGAGGTCCGCCCCATGAGCAAGTCCCTTCGCCTCCTTCTGGGAGTTCTTCTGCTTTCGCCCCTGGCCTTGCTGGCCCAGGGCAAGAAGCGTCCGGCGCAGCAGCTGGAGATGACGCCCTTGCCCGCCGTCCCGGCGATGCCGGACGCCTTCCCGCAGTTCGTGGGCACGCAGGTTTTCGGTCCCGCCTACAAGTTCACCAAGGAACCCGCGGTGCTCGAAGCCGCGCAGGGGATCGGCGCGATGGGCTCGCGCATCCTGAAGATCAACGCCGTCTCCGGCGGCCAGCTCACGCCGTTCATCGCGATGCCCTTCACGCACTACGTGCTCTGGTATCGTTCCAACGGCGACTGGGCGGGCGGCCTCACGCCGGAGCTGCGCCGCCGCGAATACGACGCGACGTACCTCTTCACGAAGGACCTGCTCACGCGCTACGACACCGCGGGCAAGACGTTCTTCCTCGGCCACTGGGAGGGCGACTGGTACCTGCTGCCCGACAAGGACGTGAAGAAGGACGCGTCGCCGGCCCGCGTGGCGGCGATGATCGAATGGCTCGCCGTCCGCCAGAAGGCGGTCGACGACGCCCGCGCCGAGGTGCCTTACGCCAGATGCCGCGTCTACACCTACGCCGAGGTCAACCGCGTGCGCGACGCGATGAAGGACGGCCGCCGCCGCATGGTCAACGCGGTGCTGCCCAAGCTGAACGTCGATTTCATCTCCTACTCCGCGTATGACTGCCAGCTCCTGCCCGCCGAGGAGGTCCGCGCCACGCTCGACTATGTGAACGCGCAGGTTCCGCCCAAGGCCGGCCTGCCCGCCAGGCGCGTCTTCATCGGCGAATGCGGCCTGTCCTGGCAGGCCTGCGGGGCGGACGGCGCGCGCCATGAGCAACGCAACCGCGAGCTCCTCGGCAAGCTGCTCTCCTGGCGTCCGGCGATGGTGCTCTTCTGGCAGTATTACAACAACGAGGTGGTCGACGGCCGGCACGTCGGCTTCTGGCTCGTGGACGATCGCAACCAGAAGACCCCCCTGCACGCCACGCTCACCGGCCTCTTCGCCGCCCAGGAGGAAGCCGCCCGCGAGATGCGTCAGCGCACGCGGCGCCTCCCGACCTTCGAGGAGATCGCCGTCTTCAGCGATAACTGGCTTGCCGCCCGCGGCGCGCGCTGAAGACCTTCGACCATGCGCGCCAAGATCATCGGCGAGGCGTTCGGCACCTTCATACTCTGCTTCGCCTTGCTCCTTGGCGGCGGCCCGCTCCCGTTGGCGGCCTTGCTCGCGGCCCTCACCTACCTCGCCGCTCCGGCCGGCTTCCCACATTTCAATCCGGCCGTCACCCTGGCGTTCCGTCTCCGCGGCCGCATCGCTTCCCGCGCCGCCTGGGCCGTCGCCGGCGCCCAGCTCCTGGCCGCCGCCGCCGCGCTCCTGGTCGCCGCCGGGCTCCAGGGGCACGATCCGGAGAGGGCGAAGGAAGCGGTCGCCGGACTACATGACGACGCCTTCGAAGGCCTCGCGACCGGCTTCGTGACCGAAGGCCTCGGGGCCGCTTTCCTCGTCCTCGTCGCCTTGGTCGTCGGCGCCTCCCGCCGGACGGCGGGCAACAGCTACTTCGGTCTCGCCATGGGGCGTGCCGCGCTCGGTTACGCGGGAGCGCTCGCGGACTACGGGCCGTTCCTCAACCCGCTGACCGCCCTTGTCAGCGCCGCCCGCGGCTGGGTCGAGGCCGTCCTTGACGGCTCGGCCGACGCCAAGGCCGTCCTTGCCGAGACCTTGTTTCTCGCCAAGCTCGCCCCGCGGCTCGCGGCCGACATCGCGGCGCAGTTCGTCGGCGCGGCCTCGGCGGCCTGGCTCTTTCGGATGGTTTCCCCCGAAGACCGTTGAAATGCTGAGCGAGGGCTTGAATCGGCCGGCTGGCCCGCCAAGGTGTCGGTCATGTCCCCGCTCCTCATCGCCCACAAGCACTACGGCTCGCTCCTCCTCGTCCTGATCCTGGCCGTCATCATCGTGGCGCTCACCAAGGGTCCGAAGACCGTCCTGCAGCGCATCGTCGCCGTCCTCGTGGACATCAACCTCGTCGTCGGCATCGTCGCCCTGTTCTACACCGCCAAGCCGATCTCCTGGTTCCACCCGATCTTCGCCCTCGGCGCCGTCGGGCTCCTGCACGCTTCCGCCAAGAGCGAGGACAAGGCCAAGGTCGTCCGTTGCTTCTCCCTCGCGCTGCTGCTCCTGATCGCCGCCTGGTCCGTCAACGCCTCCTGGGGGCCGGACTTCTTCAAGAGCACGCTGATGTTCAAGGTCGGCGCCACCGCGCCGGCCGCCCCGTAAGCGTCCGCGCCACGTCTCGGTCCCGACGGCCCGGCCATCTTCCGGGCCGTTTGACTTCCCGTTGACGCAGGACTCGTTCAGAGGAGACTCGCCCGGTCCGCCGTCTCCGATGTATCGCCTCGCCCTCAACATGCTCTTCGGAGACCGCGCCAAGCTGGCGATGCTCCTGTGCGGGCTGGCGTTCTCGGCGCTCCTGATGGCCCAGCAGAGCTCGGTCTTCTTCGGGATCATGAGCTGGACCTACACGCCGATGGTCAATATCCGCGCGCAGGTCTGGGTCAGCGACCCGATGGTCGAGCAGGTCAACGACGCCAAGCCGCTCCGCGACACCGACCTCGGCCGCGTCCGTTCCGTCGACGGCGTCGCCTGGGCCGCGCCGCTGCACACGTCCTTCGTCCAGGCGCGCATGCAGGACGGCAACTTCAAGCTGATCACGCTCGTCGGCATCGACGCCGACACCTTCGCAGGCGCGCCGGCCGTCCTCACGCAAGGTCGCATCGAAGACCTCCGCCTGCCGGATACCGTCATCGTCGACGAATGGGGCGCCGCGCTGATGGGCCGGATGGGCGTCGGCCCCGACGGCAAACCCAAGAACACGCCGCTCCAGGTCGGCGACACCTTCGAGATCAACGACATCCAGGCCCGCATCGTCGGCATCTGCCGGGTCAAGCGCGCCTTCACCGGCGGGCCGTTCGTCTACACCACCTACGACCGCGCCAAGGGCTACACCCTCGGCGCCCGGCGCACGCTCAGCTTCATGCTCGTCGAGCCGCAGAAGGGCGTGGCCCCCGCCGAGCTCTGCGACCGCATCGAACGCGACACGGGCCTCAAGGCCTGGACGTCCGACACGGTCATCTGGAACTGGGGCGAGCGCAGCCTCGCCCGCAACACGTTCTGGTGGTTCTGGACCAACACCGGCATCCCGTTCTCCTTCGGCACCGCGGTGCTGCTCGGCCTGTTCGTAGGCATCGCGATCTCCGGCCAGACGTTCTACTCCTTCGTCCTCGAGAACCTGAAGTATTTCGCCGCCATCAAGGCGATGGGCGCGGGCATGGGCGTCATCGCCCGCATGCTCTTCGTGCAGGCCTTCACCGCCGGGCTCATCGGCTTCGGCCTCGGGGCCGGCATGGCGCAGGCCATCGGCCGCGTGATGATCGAGAAGGGCATGCCGCCGTTCGTGATGTACCCCCAGATCCTCTGGGCGACGTTCGCCCTCGTGCTGGGCATCAGCCTCGTCTCCGCCGTCATCGGCATCATCAAGGTGTCGCGCGTCGACGCCGCCTCCGTCTTCCGCGGATGAGCCACCTCGCCCACACCGTCGCCGTCCGCGCCACTGGCGTCGACATGTTCTTCGGCACGCCGGAGAACCGCGTCGTCGCCCTCAAGCAGGCCGACTTCGAAGCCCGCCGCGGCGAGCTGATCATGCTCGTCGGTCCGTCCGGCTGCGGGAAGACCACGCTCCTCTCGGTCATCGCGGGCACGCTCACCCCGCAGGCCGGCACGGTCGAGGTCTTCGGCCAGCGCCTCGACGGGCTCGGCCAGGAGGCGCTCACGGCTTTCCGCCGCCAGAACCTCGGCTTCGTCTTCCAATCCTTCAACCTCATCCCGACGCTCACGGTCGCCGAGAACGTGATGGTGCCGCTGCTCATCCAAGGACGTCCCTTCGACGAAGCCCGCGCGTGCGCCCTGGCGATCCTCGAAAAGGTCGGTCTCAAGGGCCGCGAGGAAGGCCGCCCGAACGCGCTCTCCGGCGGGCAGCAGCAGCGCGTCGCCATCGCCCGCGCGCTCGTGCACGAGCCGCCGCTGCTGATCTGCGACGAACCGACTTCGGCTCTCGATAAGGACACCGGCGCCCAGATCATGCAGATGGTCCGCGACCTCTCCCGCTCGCCCGAACGCTGCGTCGTCGTCGTGACGCACGACCACCGCATCTTCCGTTTCGCCGACCGCATCGCGGAGATGGAAGACGGCCGCATCAGCCGCGTGGTCGACGACCCGAAGCTCCTCGACACGACGCATCTCTGACCTCCCTTATGTTCAAGAAACGCCTCCTGCTCTTCGCCCTCGCCCTCGCCGGCGCCGGCGCCGCTTTGCAGCTCACCCGCGGCACGGCCACCGAAGCGCCCATCAAGCCGCCGCCCTACGAGCCGGCCACCCGCGACAAGGACGGCCTCATCGCCGCCGCCGGCCTGATCGAAGCCGTCGCGGAGAACACGCTCCTTGGCTCGCCGACTTCCGGCACGGTCGCCAAGGTCCACGTCAAGGTCTGGGACCAGGTCAAGGCCGGCGATCCCGTCCTGACGCTCGATGACCGCGACCTCCGCGCCCAGCACGCCGTGCAGAAGGCCGCCGTCGACGCCGCGGCCGCCACGGCCGAACGCGCCGCCGACGCCGCCCGTCGCTGGACCGGCCTCAAGGACAGCGGCGCGGTCTCCGCCGCCGACCTGCTCTCCTACCAGATGGCCGCCAAGGAAGCGCAGGCGAAACATGCGCTCGCCCAGGCCCAGTTCGACCAGACCGCCGTCCTCCTCGACCGCCTCGTCCTCCGCTCGCCCATCGCCGCCACGGTGCTGCAGGTCGGCGTCCGCGCCGGCGAGTTCGTCGCCGCCGGGGCCAAGGCCCCCGTCGTCCTCGGCGACATCACCCGCCTCCAGATCCGCTGCGACGTCGACGAGCAGCTCGCCACGCGCATGCGCGAAGGCCTGCCCGCCAAGGGCTACCTGAAAGGCGAGAGCTCCCTCGCCGGCGGCAAGGACCGCTCCATCCCGCTGAAGTTCGTCCGCATCGAACCTTTCGTCATCCCCAAGACCTCGCTCACGGGCGCGAGCGTCGAGCGCGTCGACACGCGCGTGCTCCAGGTGATCTACCAGTTCGACCGCCCGGCGGGCCGCGCGCTCTTCGTCGGCCAGCAGATGGACGTCTATATCGACGCCTCCCAAGATGCGCCGGGCAAATAAGCCGTTCCTGCTCGCCGCGCTCGCCCTCGCGGGCTGCGCGCACGATCCGGCCGCCAAGCCGTCCGCGCCGTCCGCGCCCGCCGCGTTCTCGCAGGCCGGCGTCGCCGCCGACGCGAGGTGGGCCGAAGCGTTCGGTGACCCCGCGCTGATCGATCTCCTCGCCCGCGCCCGCAAGGG
>JBJTAX010000265.1:0-2999 GCA_046091055.1 Verrucomicrobiota bacterium
GGCTTCAAGGCCACGCTCTTCGCCGCCGAACCGGATGTCCGTCAGCCGATCGCGATGTGTTGGGACGAACGCGGCCGCCTGTGGATCGCCGAGAACTATACATACTCCGACGGCAAGGAGCGCTTCGACCTCAACCTGCGCGACCGGATCCTCATCCTCGAGGACGCCGACCACGACGGGAAGTTCGATAAGCGGACCGTCTTCACGGATGAGATCCAGATGCTCACGAGCATCGAGCGCGGCTTCGGCGGCGTCTGGGCCGTCTGCCCGCCGAACCTCGTCTTCATCCCCATGGACGGCGACAAGCCTGCCGGTCCGGCCCAGGTCGTCCTCGACGGCTTCAGCACCACCGCGGCGAGCCGCCATACTTTCGCCAACGGACTCAAGTGGGGTCCCGACGGCTGGCTGTACGGCCGCGTCGGCATCTCCAGCACCTCGGGGGTCGACGTCCCCGGCGTGCCCAAGGAAAAGCGTCAGCCCACCGCCGGCGGACTCTGGCGCTATCACCCGGTGACGAAGGTCTTCGAGCCGTATTGCCACGGCACGACCAATCCGTGGGGCTCCGATTGGACCAAGGACCACGAGCTGCTCTTCATCAATACCGTCATCGGCCACGGCTGGCAGGGCATCCACGGCGCGCACTTCAAGCGCATGCACGGCGAAGACCCGTATCCGTTCATCTACGAGCTCATCGACCAGCAGGCCGACCATTATCACTGGGACACCGGCAAGAAGTGGAACGACGCCGACGGCGGGCGCGGCGGGGCGGACGGCTTAGGCGGCGGGCACGCGCACGTCGGCATGATGATCTATCAGGGCGAGAACTGGCCGACGCAGTATCGCGACCGGCTGATGACGCTGAACCTGCACGGCCGGCGCGTGAACGTCGAAGCCATCGAGCGGAAGGGCAGCGCGCTCATCATGAAGCACCAGCCGGACATCCTGAAGTCTGAAGACCCGTGGTTTCGTGGCATCGAGCTCTGTCAGGGCCCCGACGGCGCCGTCACGATCCTCGACTGGAGCGACATCGGCGAGTGTCACGACCAGGACGGCATCCACCGCTCCACCGGACGCATCTTCAAGGTCAGCCATGGCGAAACCAAGCAGCCCGGCGTCGATTTCGCCCGGGCCACCCCGGCGGAGCTCGTGGAACTCCAGCGCAGCAGGAATGAGTGGCTCGTCCGCATGGCCCGCTGGGAACTCCGCGAACGCGCCTGGAAGGGCGTCGACCTCTCGTCGGCGACCGCCGCCTGGGAGAAGCTCGCCGCCGAGACGGACAGCGTCCTCGCGCTCAACGCCCATTCGACCCTACTGGCGATCCGTAGCGTCAGGTCGGGCGACCAGCCCTTCGCCGGCCAGCATGCGAAGCATTATGGCATCGACGCACTCCTCGCTGAAAAGCGTCAGGATGTTCTTGCTCGCCTGATCGAGCGCGAGCTCACCGAGCCGCTGGTCCGCCGGAACAACTCCCTCGCCAAATACGCGCAGCACACCGGCTTCATCGCGACCGGCGAGGAGCAGGAGGCCGCCTTGCTCCGTCTCTCGGGTGAAGCCCGCGGACAGCGGGTACGTCTGGCGATCGCCGAGGCCCTCCCGCATCTCAGCGTGCCGGTCCGCTCGCTCGTCGCCCAGCATCTGCTGCGTTTCGACCAGGACGCCACCGACCATAATCTGCCGCTGCTCGTCTGGACCGGCATCCGCGAACTTCCGTCTGCCGACCTCATCGACTTCGCGCACATCAGCCGCGTCCCGCAGGTCACCCGGCTCATCGCCCGCCGCATCGCCGAAGGCGCCGACAAGGATCCGGCGGCCCTGAATCAGCTGCTCGCCAACGCCGCCGCCATGCCGGACGGCCAGGCCGAGATCGTCGCCGGTGTCGCCGCCGCCCTCAAGGGTTGGCGCAAGGCGCCCAAGCCCGGCGCCTGGGAGGCCTTCGTCGCCTCGATCCCCAAGGACCTCGCGACCGCGCAGGACCAGGCCCGTCAGCTCAACGTCATCTTCGGCGACGGCCAGGCGCTCGACGAGATCCGCCGGATCGCGTTGGACGACAAGGCGCTCATGGAACAGCGTCGGGCCGCGTTGCTCGCGCTCATCGACGCCAAGGACGCGCAGCTCAAGCCGGTCTGCGAGAAACTGATCTATGTCCGTGGCGTGAACATGGAGGCCATCCAAGGCCTCACCCAGTTCGACCAAGACGGCGTCGCCCAGCGGATCATCGACCGTTACACCCAGTTCTATCCGCATGAACGGCCGCAGATCATCATGGCGCTCGTCTCCCGTCCGCGGTTCGCGGCGGAGCTCCTCAAGGCCGTCGAAGCCGGCAGGATCCCGAAGGCGGACTTCGGGCCGGCCGCGGCGCGCCAGGTGCGGGCCTTCAATGATCCCAAGCTCGGCGCGCTCCTGACGAAGGTCTGGGGCGAGACGCGCGAGACCTCGGCGGACAAGCTCAAGCTCATCGCCGAACTCAAGGCGCGACATACCGCGGACTTCCTGGCCAAGGCCGATCAAGGCAAGGGCCGGGCGCTGTATGCGGCCGTGTGCGGGCAGTGTCATAAGCTCTACGGCGAAGGCGGCGCGCTCGGCCCGGATCTCACCGGCAGCGGCCGTCATGACCTGAACTATCTCCTCGAGAACATCGTCGACCCCAGCGCCGTCGTGGACGCCGCGTATTATCTGAACAGCCTCATGCTCAAGGACGGACGCGTGCTCAGCGGCATCGTCGGCGCGCAGAGCGAACGCACGCTCACGTTGCGTTTCGTCGGCCAAGAGACCGTGATCGACAAGCAGGACATCGCCAAGCGGGAGACCTTGCCCATCTCGCTCATGCCGGAAGGACTCCTGCAGGCCTTCACGCCCGAGCAGCAGCGCGACCTCCTCGCTTACCTCATGGGCAACTCCCAGGTACCGCTGGCGAAGTAAGCCCGCTCAGCGTTTAGCCAGCGCCTGCGTGATCACCACGCAGGCCAGCGCGGCGTTCTCGGCGCGGAGGACCGTCGGGC
>JBJTAX010000266.1:0-4380 GCA_046091055.1 Verrucomicrobiota bacterium
CGATTTCGCCGCGCACGCGCCCGAGAGCGCGCGCGTCCGCGGCGTCGGCGACCTCGATCGGGGCGCGGAGGACCTCCTCGAGCCGGTCGAGCGCCGGCCGCGCCATGCTCAGGCGGCTGGAGACGTTGCCCAGCCGCTTGACCGGACCATAGGCGAAGTAGAAGGCGACGATCAGGGACAGCAGCTCGTTCAGCGTGAAGCCGTTGGCCGCGCCCACGCCGATGGCGGCGGCGATCCCGAGGGCGGCGGTCATCTCGACGAGCGGCGAAAGCGCTTTCTCGTAACGCACGAGCTTGCCCTGGAGCCGGAGGCCTTCCTGGCGGGCTTGGTTGAACCGGGCGCCTTCCCGCTCCTGGAGGCCATAGGCCCGGATCTCGCGGGCCGACTGCAGGTTCTCGACCGCGATGCCGTTCAGGTCGGAGGCGGAGGCCAGCCCTTGGCGGGTGCGATGCTGGATCCGTCGGGCGACGCCCCGCACCAGCAGGACCGCCGCGGGCACCACCAGCAGCGAGGCGAGGAACCAGTAGCCGTTGTCGTGCGAGAAGCACACCCAGACCACGTAGAGGAAGGCGAAGAGCAAGGTCAGCGGCTGGACGATGAGGTCGTTCGAGACGTCGACGAGCACGAGGCGGACGGCGTTCGCGTCGTTGATCAGGCGGGCGAGGAGGTCGCCCACGGGGATCTTCCCGAAGAAACCCAGGTGCAGCTGCTGCAGCCGGCCGAACACGTCGCGGCGGACGGCCTCGATGACGCGAAGCCCGGCGAGGTTGAGGAGGTAGGTCGAGAAGAACTCGCCCAGGCCGCGCACGAGCATGACCACGGGCAGGAAGGCGACCGCGAAGAGCATCTCGTGCCCCTTGGGCAGATGGAGCAGCGGCCCGCCGCCCAAGGCCTCGGGCCAGGAGAGCAAGGGCGCCGCGCGGGCGGCCTCATCGCCGAAGACCGCGGGCAGGACCTTGCCCATCAGGAAGGGCAGGCCGAAGGCGTTGGCCGAGGCGAAGACGACCGCCGCGAGGAGCGACAGGGCGAGCAGGAGCCGGCTTCCCTTGAGGTAAGGCAGGTAGAGCTGGTAACGGCCTCGGAACACGCCCCCAGCGTGGCGGACGGGGGACGGGGAGGAAACACCAAACCTCGGCTATTTCTTCTTCGGGAAGGCCACGGAGAACGCGATCGCCAGCGCCAAGGCGAGGCCGATGACGGCGAGGGACAGCTCGGTGGGGAAATGGACGCGGCCGTGGTCGATGAAGCGCGCCGGCATCCAGGCCGCGAAGCTTCCGGCCGGCTGGCCCGCCGCCGCCGCCCAAGGGAGGATCATCTTGCAGCCGATGAAGACGAGCACGAAGGCGAGCGCGGGCTTAAGGAAGCGGAAATACTGCATGAAGCCGGCGAGGGCGAAATACATCGAACGCAGGCCCATGATCGCGAAGATGTTCGAGGTGAAGGCGACGAAGCGCTTCTCCTCGATCGGCAGGTCCGGCGGGAGGATGCCGAGGACGGCCGGGATGGAGTCGATCGCGAAGATCAGGTCGGTGCCTTCGACGACGAGCAGCACGAGGAAAAGCGGGGTGAAACGACGGACGCCGGCTTCCTTGACCCAGAACTTGTTGCCGTGCAGGTGCGACGTGAGGGGGAAGAACTTCCGGGCGACGCGGACGAACAGGTTCTCGTCCATCCCCTTGCCTTCGTCCTCATCGCGCGCGAGGGCCAGCTTGACGCCGGTGAAAAGCAGGAACGCGCCGAAGATCGGCAGCAGCCAGGTGAAGCTCTCGACGGCCGCGACGCCCGCGATGATGAACAACGCCCGCATGGCGACCGCCCCGATGATCCCCCAGAAGAGCACGCGGTGCTGGAGGTGGTCGGGACTCTTGAAGTGGGCGAAGACGAGGATGAAGATGAACAGGTTGTCGACCGAGAGGGCGAGTTCCAGGACGTAGCCGGCGGCGAACAACTGCGCGTCCTCGGGCCCGCGCCAGGCGGACAGCAGGAAGCCGAAGGCGACCGCGAGGGAGACCCAGACGACGCACCAGGCCACCGCCTCCTTGAAGGAAGGCTTATGGTCGGTCTTGTTGAAGATCCCCAGGTCCAGGGCCAGCATGAAGGCCACGAAGCCGAGGAAGGCGACCCAGGCCCAGCCCGGAATCACCAAGGGGGCTTCGGCGAGGACGGTAAGAAAATTGGCCATGCCCCAAGGAGTTGGCCGAAAACCGGAGGAGTCAAGCCAGCCCGCCGATGCAGGCTTGCCCGCGGTCCGCGCCGAGACTATCAAGAAGGCGCGTTCCCGTAGTTCAACGGATAGAACATTGGTTTCCTAAACCGAGGATGTGGGTTCGATTCCCGCCGGGGACAGCGCCACGCCCGCGACGTTCAGTTGCCCTTGAGGCGATAGCCCTGCACGCGCGTGTCCGGCGACCGGCGGTAGACCTCGTCGACGTCCTTGAGCGGCATGAAGGTCCACGGCGCCAGGATGCTGTCGCCGTTCTTGGTCAGGACGATGTCATCCGCGACCTGGACGCAGGTGTGCAGGCCTTCGCCGCCGTCCAGGAAGCACAGGACGTCGCCCAACTTGTAGGGCGGATCGACGGCCACATAGGCCGAGAGCAGGTGCTCCGAAGCCTTGACGCTGTCGAGGAAGAGGTCCTTCGGCTCCTCCTCGAAGAAGTTGAGCGACGTCCAGTGGCAGTCCGGCAGGCGGCCCTTCAGTCCCATCGCGGCGGTGGGGAAGGTGTAGACGCGCCGACGGGCCAAGGTCGGCAGGAACTGGGTGATATCGATGAGCTGCGGCTCACGGCGACGCGTGATCGCGACGAGAAAGGGAACGCGCTCGGCGTTCAAGGTGCCGGCGCTCCAGTACTCGACGAACGACGCGCAACCCTCCTTCAACGGCAGCTTGAGCTCGACCAAGAGACTGCGGACGCGCGTGATCGTACGGAAGACCGCGGCCACCTCCCCCTCCCCCTTCGCGAGGGTGAGGAGGGCTTGGACGTCGCTGAAGACCAAGGCCGACCCGCGCCGCCAGAGCAGCTTGCTCATCAGCTCCTGCTGGGGCTTGGTGATCTCGGTGTCGGCCAGCCAGTCCTCGATGTCGCCGCCGTGGATGAAGACCGGGTCGCGCTGATACTCGTTGGCCTCCGACTTCGCGAGCTCGAGATAAAGGGCGGAGCGGGCGGCCTGGCTCATGGCCAAGAGATCCTCGACCTTCGGAAGGATGATCACGTTGTTGCCGCTGGCGACCAGCTGGGTCGGCCCGAGGAGACGCGCGATCACTTCGGCCGGCACGCCCGATTTCTCCAGGATCGCCCGGACGCCCTTCTCGGTGGTCTGCTCGAAGGTCCAACGGGTCACCGCGGTGGGCTTGGCGACCACGGCCAGGATGTTGTCCGGAGGCTCCAGGTAGACCGTCCGGACCTGCAGGTCGCCCCACGGTCCGGGCTTGGTCGTCCAGACAGGCTCGGCGGAGAACAGGGCGGCCATCCCGCAGCACAGGGACAGCACGAAGGCAAAGAAATGGGGCGACCTTGACGGCACAAACTTTTAACATCCGTAAAACCCTTAAGTTCCAACAAAATAACACGCCGGAACAGCCGGACTCGCCCGACGGATTCGCATTGTCGAGCCTCGCACTCGTCCGCAGGGATAAGCACCTCTCTCCCGTGACCCGCCCTAAAGCCAAGAAGACCACGCCTGCCCGCCGCGCCGCCAAACCCGCCGGCCGACGCGCGACCAAGCCGGCCAAGCGCCAGGCCGACGCGGCCTCGACCTCGACCCCCGAGGCCGCCAAGGCCCAGCCCAACCAGCGCATCGGGGTGCTCATCGACGCGGACAACGTCTCGCATCAGCACCTCCCCACCCTGCGCCGCTTCATCGGCGACACGGCGATCGCCGCCGCCAAGGCCTACGGCGACTTCCAAGGCCGCCTCAGCGGGTGGCGCGCCGCCGCCCAGGAGTGGGTCGAGCTCGAGCTCGTCGACCAGCGCAGCTACACCCCTGGCAAGAACGCCGCGGACATGCGCCTGACGATCGACGCGGTCAAACTGATGGCCGGGCCCACCCCGCCGACCACCCTGATCTTCGTCACCAACGACAGCGACTTCACGCCCGTGGTCGAAGACGCGAAGCGCCTCGGCGTCCGCATCATCGTGATGGGCGAACGCACGCACAAGGCCCTCCGCACGACGGCGCACCACTACCTCACCCTGTCCGAGCTCCGCGACCGGCTGGACGCCGAACAGGCCGCGAAGTCCGATCCGCGCAAGGCCCTCGCCCTCCTCGCCCAGGCTCTCCGCGCCGTCCTGCCCAAGACGAACAAGGAAGCCGCCGGCCTGCTCGACCAGTTCGAGAAGATGCTGCCGGAGCTCCGCTTCGCCGACGCGCCGCGAACCC
>JBJTAX010000267.1:0-19198 GCA_046091055.1 Verrucomicrobiota bacterium
GCTTCGCTCCCCTTCGACGAGACCGTCGCGCCCTTTCTCCGCGAATGGGAACACGCGGCCGCCCCGCCGGTCACGGTCGTGGCCCGCGGCTATGCCCGCGCCGACGTTCCCCACCCGCTCGACGGCTTCGGCTACCTGACGCCTGGCTCGGAGCAGCGCGACGTCCTCGGCTGCCTCTTCCCTTCCTCGGTCCTGCCAGGGCGCGCCCCCGAAGGACATGTGCTCGTGTGCTGCTTCATCGGCGGCGACCGCCGTCCGGAACTCGCGCGCCTGCCGGACGAAGCGCTTCGTCGGCTGGTCGACGACGAGCTCGCCACGACGCTGGGCGTCAAGGCGCCGCCGCGCCGCGAATGGATCCAGCGCTGGGCCCGCGCCATCCCTCAGTATGACGCGGGGCAGACGCGACGGGAAGCCGCGCTGGCCCGGGCCGAAGAGGCGCATCCCGGACTGCGTTTCCATGGCGCCTTCCGCGGCGGCATCTCGCTGATGCAGGTGATCCGCAACGGCGACGCGCTCGGCCGGAGCCTGATGAAAGCCTAGGCCGAGGTTACTTCCGGGGAAGGATCCGGCAGGCCGCGGACAATCCAGATCGCCGGCAGCATCAGGAGCGCGCCGCCGAGGTAGACCCAGAAGTGGGACCCGAAGTGGAAATAGAGCAACGCCGCGGTCACCGGTCCGATCACGCGGGCGAGCGAGCCGGCGGACCGGAGGATGCCGAGGTTACGTCCCTGCTCGGAAGCGTCGGAATAAAGCGACACCAAGGCCGAGACGCTCGGCAGGATGAGGCCGGTCGCGAAGGAGATCAGGCCCAGCCCGAGGTAGAAGGAAGTCTTCGCGCCGGAGCCTTCGGCCGCGAGCGTGGGCGGAATCAACGCGACCCAGACGAACGCGGCCGCCGCGATGAGCATGCCCAGCATGACGACCTTGCGCTGGCCGAGGCGCTTCACGAGCTGACGGGCGAGGCCCTGCGCGAAGATCATGCAGGCGCCGTTGAACAGGAAGAGCCAGGCGTTGTCGCGCGGGCTGTAGGCGAAGAGCGCCAAGGTCAGGAAGACGATCGTGTTCTCCATCCCCGTGAAGGCCACCTGGTAGACGAGGTTGGCGAAGGAAGTGCGGCGGACGGCGGAGGAACGCACCGTGGCGAGGTCGAAGACCGACGGACGCCTGGCGTCCGCGGAAGCCCGCCGACCCGGGGCCAGCGTCTCCGGGAAGAACTTCGCGACCAGCAGGAAGTTCAGCGACGCCATCGAAGCCGCGATGGCGGCCGGCACGGAGAAAGGGTTCAGGCCGAACGAACCGGCGACCGGTCCCTGGGCGAACTGGACCGAGGAAGCGAGGCCGCCGATCACCGGACCGAAGACGAACCCCAGCCCGATGGCGATGCCGACGACGGCCATGCCCTTCGTGCGCTCCTTCTCGTCGGTGATGTCCGCCGCAGCGGCGCTGGCCACGGCGATGTTGCCCGCCATCATGCCGGACAGGAGGCGCGTGACGACCACGACCCAGAACTGCGCGGCGAAGATCCAGAGGAGATAAGAAAGCGCGTTGCCAGCCAAGGTGATGGTCAGGATGCGGCGACGGCCCAGACGATCCGAGAGCGCCCCCCAGATGGGCGAGAACACGAACTGCAGGAGGGAATAAAGCGTGCTCAGCAGGCCGCCGAAGAGCACCGTCTTCTTGAAGACCGAATCCCCGCCCAGCCATTCGGCGGCCGCGTTCATGGAACCGATCAGGGTGCCGGACGAGCCTTCGGCACGGATATAATGGTCGAGCAGATGCGGGAACAGCGGGATGATGATGCTGAAACCAACGATGTCCATGAAGACCGTCAGGAAGATGAGTCCGAGGATGCGGCGCTGGGGCAGGACGACGGGGGCGGACATGGGCCCCACGATGGGGCCTCCCCCTTCCCGTGCAAACAAAACAGCGGCTTGCGGCGAGGCCGGCCGGCGGAGAGGATGAATCCCATGCGCTCCTTCGCCGCCCTCACCCTGGTCCTCGTCGGCTCCGTCGCAGGCGTCGCCGCGACCGACCCCAAGCTCCTGCTCCTCGAGCAGAAGCTCGGCGGTTTCGCCGACGCGGAATACGCGACGGCGGTCGAACGCACCCGCGGGGAGTTCGAAAGACGGACGGGCGTCCTGCTCCGCCCGGCCGACCTGCGTCGCTGCGGACTCAAGCTTTCCGCGGAAGGCGGCGCGGGCTTGTCCACGCCCAAACCGCTGGTCCGGGCCGTGACGGCGGCGCTGATGCGCCGGGGCTTCGCCCAGCAGTCCATCACGCTCTGCGACGCCAAGCCCGACAACCTCCGCCAGGCCGGCTTCCTGCCGCCGCTCACGACGCAAAGCCAGCAGTTCGAAGGGTTCCCGGTCCAGGCATGGGAGAACCTTGCGCCGGCCTGGGCCGGCGAGAGCCAGCTACGCTCCGAGTACCAGGTGATGCCCCGGCCGGGCTCCCAGAACGTGCCGTGGGGCGACGCACGCGTGAGCGTGCTCCCGAAGACGCTCGTGGACGAGGTCGACTTCTGGATCAACCTGCCGGTGCTCAGCGACAGCAAGGCCTTAGGCGTGCACGGCGCGCTGGCCGCGGCCTCCCTCGGCAACATGGCCAACGCCGAACGCTTCCTCGACAATCCTTTCAACGCCTCGAAGGCCGCGGTGGAGGTCTGCGCCATCCCCAAGCTGGCGAAACGCAACGTGCTCACGCTGCTCTCGCTCGAACGTTATCAGGTGCTCGGCGGGCCGGGCTTCGACGCGAGCTGGTGCCGCTCCGAGAAGACGTTGCTGGGCAGCGCCAACCCCGTCATCATCGACTTCATCGGGCTGCAGAAGATCAACGCCGGCCGCGCCGCCAGCGGCGTCGCGACGATCCACCCGGAGCCGCCGATCTTCACCGCCGCCAACGCCGGCGAGATCCGGCTGGGCACCTGCCGCCCCGCCGACATCACGCTCGTCCGCCTGCCGGCGCCTTAGGCCGCCACGCGACGCAGGGTGTCCGCCCCGGCGCGGAACGCGGCCAGCTGGAAACGCCGGTAGACCGGCAGGCCGCACCAGACGAACCAGCGGCTGGGGCGCACGTGATACGAGACGGTAAGGACGAGTTCATCGCCCTCCCTCGTCACCTCCGCCCGCCAGATGCCGCGGCCGTAGTGACGACGCGTGGTGACGTAACCCAGCGCGGCCCTTTCTTGGCCGGCTTCCACGACGTCGACCTCGACGACGGCGGGCAACATGAGGGGCGCCAAGCCGGGCAGATTCGGGACGAACAATCCTAGCCCCAGCCTGTCGCCGACGCGCCCCCCACGGCCTTCGGCCTCGCACGGGGTCCGCCGCCCCAGCCCGTGTCCCGGCTACAACCGGTAACCGAGCACCGCCGCCGTCACCCGAGCGAAGGCTTCCGGCGACCAGGGGCCGACCACGACCCGATGCGCATCGGCGAAGGTCGCCGTCGCGCGGTCGCCCGCTTCGACGGGCGTATCGAGATCCGGCGCCGGCGCGGCGACGTCATCGAACGCCGGCGCCTGGGCCGCGAGCAGCAGCGCGCCGAAGAGGTTGAGCGAACCGTGCACCGCCGCCATCTGCGGGATGGTGAGATAATCCCAGCCGAAGGCGTGCGCGGCGGTGTAGCCGACACCGAGCAGGAAGCCGGGGACGAGACAGACGTAAGGCCACGGTCCGCGCCTGACGGGCATGGACGTCGCCCAGAGCAAGAAGCCCGCGGCGAAGACCACGGCGGCCGCGACTTCGACGGTACCCGGCCGAAGCGGGTCCGTCCGCAGGGCGAAGCACAACGCGGTGGCGGGAGCGCCGGCCACGTAGAGCCACTGTCCTAGGTCACGCCGGCGGCAGCGGGCGAGCGGGCGTTCGCTCGCCGCCATCGCCAGCGGCAGCACGCCGAAGGTGATGGCGAAGTGCACGGTGGTCAGCGTCGCCAGCGGATCGGGAAATCCGGCGAAGGTGCGGTCATAGCGCGACCACACCCACGCGCCGGCGGCGACCAGCGGACCCGTGGCCGAGAGCATCTCCAGGTAACGGCGCGGCGCCGGCGCCAGGTCGTCGGCCAGGAAACGGCGCAGGCCGTGCGCCCAGAGCCAGAAGGCGAAGAGGCAGGCCGGCGCGGCGGCCAAGGCCATGACCGGCCCGGGCTCGCCGACGGCGACGTAAGCGAGGACCCACACCCACAGGCCGGCCATGGCGAGCCGGTCAAGCCATCGCGGGAAACCACGGTCCAGATGCTGCGCCCAGACCATCGCCTGCCAGAAGCAGAGCGCCGCGAGGATCGTGAACCAATCGACGGCGGCGAATCGCTCCATGGTCCCAGCCTAGGGGCGCAAAAAAGGCGGTCAAGGGAGGTCCCTCGCCGCCTGTGCCTTCATAAGGCCGGCTTCAGAGCTTCAGGCCTAGGGCTTCGGAGGCCGTCGCGCGCTCCTCGAGCAGTTCCTTCTCGGTGATCGCGATCTTCTCCTTGGAGAAGGCGTCGAGCGGCAGGCCCTGCACGATCTCCCAGGAGCCGTCGGCCTTGGTGCGGAGCGGGTAGCCGAACATGATGCCCGGGGTGATGCCGTAGTCGCCCTGGGAGAGGACGGCCACGGAATGCCAGTCGCCGGCCGGAGTCGGGAAATGCAGGCTGCGCAAGGTGTCGAGGGCGGCGTTGGCGGCGGTGGCGGCGGAAGAGGCTCCGCGGGCCTTGATCACGGCGGCGCCGCGCTTCTGGACGTCGGGCACGAAAGTCTCCCTGAGCCAGGCGTGGTCGGTGATCACCTGTGTGGCCGGCTTGCCGCCGATGAGCGCGTTGGTGAAGTCCGGATACTGCGTGGAGGAGTGGTTACCCCAGATGGCCACGTTCTTGACGACGGAATTGTGCGCGCCGGCCTTGCCCGCGAGCTGAGACTTGGCGCGGTTCTCGTCGAGGCGGGTCATGGCGAAGAAGTTCTCCGCGGGCAGGCTGCCGGCCGAGCGCAGCGCGATGAGGGCGTTGGTGTTGCAGGGGTTGCCGACGACGAGCACCTTGACGGACTTCTTGGCGTTGCGCGCGATGGCTTCGCCCTGGCCGATGAAGATCTTGCCGTTGATGCCAAGCAGGTCCTTGCGCTCCATGCCGTCCTTGCGGGGCACCGCGCCGATGAGCAGGCACCAGTCGGCGTCCTTGAAGCCTTCGTTGAGGTCGCCGGTGGCGACGACGTCGGTGAGCAGCGGGAACGCGCAGTCCTGCAGTTCCATCACCACGCCGGCGAGGGCGTTGAGACCGGGGCCGACTTCGATGAGGTTGAGGGCGACGGGCTGGTCGGGGCCGAAGACGGCGCCGGAGGCGAGGCGGAAGATGGCGGCGTAACCGATGTTGCCGGCGGCGCCGGTGACGGCGACGCGAATGGGGGACTTGGAGGCCATAGATGTGGGCCTATCTAGTTAGGCCCGCCCCCGGGAGTGAAGCGGAAACTAGAGGCCGAGCTCCCCTTGCATGAGATCATCAGCGACGGACGCCGACATGCTCTCGCGAACTAATTGTGACAAGGGGGCGGCGGACCGTCCTTCCAGTCCGCACAGCGCCCGCAGCACCAAGGCCGCGGCCAAGGCGTCGTAGAGGGCGCAGTGATAGCGCCGCCGTCCGGGCGGACAGTGGGCCGCGGCCAGTTCGTCCCGGCGCGGGCCGAGGCGCAACGCCGCGACCAAGGCGCCCAGACGGAAATCGCCGAGCGACGGGGCCCAGGCCCGGGCCAGCCGGCACGTGTCGATCCAAGGGCCCCACTCGGCGACCTCGGCGGCCTCGCCGACGAAACCGGGGACGACCGACGGCCGAGACCAGGTCCCGCGGAGCAGGCCGGATTCGACCGAGGCGTTATGGGCGGCGAGCAGACCCGTCCGCCGGAGGCTGACCCAGCGGTCCCATTCGGACTCGAACGGCGGACGTCCCTTGAGCTCCTTGGCGCCGAGTCCGTGGCACTGCGTATCGAGGACGGGCACCGGGACGCGCGCGACGTGCAGGCCGGTGGCGGCGGAAACGACCTCTCCGCCGAGCAAGGTGGCGACGCCGAATTCGACCACGCCGGTGCGGGCGCTGCCTTCGAAATCGACGACGTGGATCGGGACCGAGGTCCAGGGCGCGGCGGAGGTGCTCATGGGTTCAGCGCCATTCGTGCTTGGGATAACGGCCGCGGAGTTCCTTCTTCACGCCCTCGTAGGAGCCCTTCCAGAAGGCGTCGAGATCAGTGGTGCGTTGCTGCGTCCGGCGGGCCGGCGACTGGATGCAGACGACCATCGGCACCTTGCCTAGGCAGACGCGCAGCTTGCTGCCCGGGAAATCGTAGAGCTCCTGCACGGTGGCCTCGATCTCGGCCTGCCCGTCCTCGGTGTATTCGATGCGCGCGGGATGCTTCTTCCGCGGCAGGACGATCTTCTCGGGGCAATAGGACGCGAGGGCCATGGCCTGCTCATGGGAGAGCCAGCCGCGGACGACGCCGAAGACGGGCCGCTCCCGGATGTCCCGGTAGGCCAAGGCGCCGGCGCACACTTCTTCGATCACCATGCGGCGCGCCGCGTCGTCGAACAGCGGGATGCCGAGCTCCGGGCAGTGCTTGGAGAGGAAATTGACGCGCCGGATCCACGCGTCCACGGGTGCGTCCCACTTCTCGAGTTCGAGGCGGCCGGCGGCGACCTCCTCCGCGAGCAGACGGCTGGCGGCGTCGGAAGGAGCGTCGTCGCGCTCCTTGGCCTCGAGCACGAGGTCGCGGAAACGTCGCTCGATACGCGTGACCACGCGGCGCTGCGAAGCGTCGTAGCGGACCTGATTCACCGTCGAGAATTCGGCCGGGAAGAGTTCCTGCAACCAGGCCTCCTCGATGGCGGTCGCCAAGGAGAGATAGGTCGTCACGCCGCCGCGGGCCTGGATCTCGTCGACTTCCGCCGCGACCAGGAGCTTCGCGTGGCGGATGGAGGATTCGCGGCGCAGTTCGCCGGTCCGACCGTGCACCAAGGCGCAGCGCAAGGTGCCGGCGTCGAGACGGACGGCGAGGCGGTCCGAAAAGCCGAGCAGCAGGCAACGGCGCACGTCGGCAGGGTCCGCGACCCGGTCGCCGACCGGCAGCCCCTGCCCTTCCGCGAGGCGCAGGAACTGCCGGGCGGCCTGGTCGGCCTGACGGGCCGCCTGGCCATGCACGCCGAAGCGGTCGCAGGCGTCGGCGTCGAACTTCATCTCGACCGCGCGTTGCAGCAAGGCCAGCCGCGGGAAGAAGTCGGAGCCGTCTTCCTGCTCGACGGAGTCGCGCGCGTTCTCGGAGCGATCGTCGACCTTGCGGAACAGGATGTCCCGGCCCTGGGCGAGGCCGGCGATCCGGCACACTTCGTAGACGCAATCGAGGTCGCCCGCCGCGAGGAGCATGCGCGCGTAACGCGGATGGGCCGGGAAGACCGACATCCTTCGGCCGAGATGCGTGAGCCTGCCTTGGGCGTCGACGGCGCCGAGGTCGGCGAGGACGGTCAGCGCGCGCTGCAGCGCCTTGTCATCCGGCTTCTCATACCAAGGGAAAGTCGCGGCCTCGCCCCAGCCGGACGAGAGCAGCAGCAGGATCGTCTCCGAGAGGTCGACCCGCTTGATCTCCGGGACTTCACGCAGCGGACGAGCCTCGTGGTCGGTCTGCGACCAGAGACGGATGCAACGGCCAGGACCGGTACGGCCGGCGCGGCCGGCGCGCTGTTCAGCCGAGGCCTGAGAGACGGGCTCGACGAGCAGCGTGTCGATACCGCGATGCGGGTCGAAGCGGGCGATGCGGGCCAGGCCGGCGTCGACCACCGCACGGACGCCGGGGATGGTCAGGGACGTCTCCGCGACGTTGGTCGCGACGATCACCTTGCGTCCGGGGCTAGGATTGACGGCCCGATCCTGCTCTTCGGGAGGGAGCTCGCCGTAGAGCGGCAAGATGTCCACGCCGCCGGATTCCGGGAGGTTACGCACCGCGCCGATCGTCCGCATGATCTCATACGAGCCTGGCATGAAGACCAAGATATCGCCTTCGCTTTCCTCGCGCAGCACGCGGCGAACCTGTTCCGCGGCGGCGTCCCAGACCGGGCGGGTCGAATTGCGCGGCAGATGCGTGTACTCGACCTGCACGGGATAGGCGCGGCCGTCGGCGGCCAAGGTCTCGGCCGTGCCGAGCCACTTCGCGACGCCCTCGGTGTCGAGGGTCGCGGACATCGCCATGATCAGCAGGTCGGGTCGATGCGTCTCCTGCAGGCGGCGCGCGAGGGCGAGGGCCACGTCCGAATGCAGGTTACGCTCGTGGAACTCGTCGAACACCACCGCGCCGACCCCCTTGAGCCCGGGATCCGAGGCCATCTGCCGGAGGAGCAGGGCCTCGGTCACGAACTTGATGCGCGTCTGGGCGGACTCGACGCGCTCGAAGCGTATCTGGTAGCCTACCTCGCCGCCGAGACGCACGTTGCGCTCCTGCGCGATGCGCGCGGCGAGCAGGCGGGCCGCGATGCGGCGGGGCTGGAGGACCACGATCTGCCCTTGGACGAGGTTAAGGTCCAGGAGCATCTGCGGGATGCGGGTCGACTTGCCCGAGCCCGTCGGTGCGCGAAGCACCAGCCGGCGCACGCGACCGCAGGCGGCGACCAGGTCGGCCTGCAGCGCGTCGATGGGCAAGGGCTGCTTCACGGGACGTCGAGGGGGATGAGGCGGGCGGTCGCCCGGCCCTGCCGCACCGTAATCCGGGCGACCGTCACGGGAAGGTTAAAGCGCCGCGGACCGGCGCTGCCGGGGTTGATACGGAGTACGTCACCGTCCTGCTCGATCTTCGGGACGTGCGTGTGCCCGGTGATCACGACGTCCGGACGGAACGCCGCCTCGTCGACCGGCAGGTGGCCGTGGTGGACGAGGACGCGGAGGCCGGCGAAGACCTGCAGCGCGGTCGGCGGCAGGGAGTCGTCATCGTCGCAGTTGCCTGCGACGGCGTGGCAGGGGGCGAGCTCGGCCAGCTGCGGCACGACGAGCGGCCCGCAGACGTCGCCGGCGTGGAAGATCACGTCGCACCCTTCGAGCGCGAGGATGGCCTCGGTGCGCAGGCGGCCATGCGTGTCGGAGATGACGCCGATCTCGAACGACGGCTCCACGGTCAGAGCGGTCGGCGCAGCTTGCCGGCCGGGATCGGCCGCAACGCCGTGAAGTCCGCGCCGATCGTGTCCTTGAGTTTCTGCCGCAGGCCGGGCGGCAGCGTATCGACCGCCTCTTGGAACTCCTTGTCGCCCGGGAAGGCCGTCGTGCCGACCTCGGCGACCGGCAGGGCGGCGAGCTCGGCCTCGGGGAAGGCGAAGTCGGCGCGGCGGGCGGAGTGGGCGGCTTCGGCCTCGGCGGACTCGACGTCGGGCGGAGGCAGGGAGTCCTCGAGGTTACCGGAGTCCTCGATCGGCACGTCGACGAAACGGGAAGGCGGGGCGACGGAGGGCAAGACGGCGGGGGCCGCGGGCGCGACCGGTTCCGTGGCGGACTCAGGGGCCGCCGGCGAGGTCCTTATTTTTTTTTGGCCGGGCTCCCGAGGGAGACCAGCTGCGGCGGCGGCGATGTCTTTGATGAGCAGGTCTATCGACCGTGACCTACTTTGCTCGATCGCCTTCAGCAGCGTCACCTCGAAGTTCGCCCGCGGCGAAAGGCCTTGGCGGATGCCGTTCTCCCCTTCCTGCAGGCACTCCAGGAGCCGGACGAGCTGCTCGGTCGCCAGCGGCGCGCCGAGCTGGGCGGAGGAGCCGCCGGAGCGGACAGAATCAAGGGTGGCGGCACGCACGCGGGCCTGGAGGTCGGCGAGCACGCGCAACAGGTCGCGGCCTTCGGCGTGGAAGAGGTCGCAGAGCGCGAGCACCTTCTTGCCGTCGCCGGACGCGATGCCGTGGCAGAGGTCGGTGACCTGCTGGGCCGAGGCGAGGCCGTAGATGGAAAGCACGTCGGCTTCGGTGATCTTCTTGCCCGCGAAGGAGATCACCTGATCGAGGATGGACTGAGAGTCGCGCATCCCGCCGGCGGCGAGGCGGGCGATCGCCGTGAGGGCTTGTGGGTCGGCCGTGACGCCGTCGGCCTTCACGATGCGGGCGAGCTGGGCGGCGATGACCTCCTCGGAGATCGGATGGAACTCGAGGCGCTGGCAACGCGAGGTGATGGTCGGCAGGATCTTGTCCGCCTCGGTCGTCGCCAGGATGAACTTCACCCAGGGCGGCGGCTCCTCGAGCGTCTTCAGGAGGGCGTTGAAGGCTTCTTTCGTCAGCTGGTGGACTTCGTCGATGATGAAGACCTTGAACGGGCAGTTGGTCGGGGCGTACTGGCACTCGTCGCGGATCTGCTTCGCGTCCTCGAGGCCGCGATTGGAGGCGGCGTCGATCTCGACCACGTCGAGGCAGCTGCCCTGCTCGATCGCGAGGCAGACCGGGTCGTCGAGCGAGAAGTCGGGCTTCGGGCCGCCGGCGCAGTTGAGAGCCTTGGCCAGGATGCGGGCCGTGGTCGTCTTGCCGGTGCCCCGGGGGCCGATGAACAGGTAAGCATGGGCCATGCGCTTCGTCTCGAGCGCGTTGCGCAGCGTCTTCACGATATGCTCCTGGCCGACGAGTTCGTCGAACCGGCGGGGGCGCCAGCGGCGCGCGATGACCTGGAAGCCGGGTGCAGACACTGGCGTCTAGGTAAGGTCGGGCCGGAGGGGTGTCAACGGGGCAGAGCCCGGCTTATTCCCATTCGATGGTGGCCGGCGGCTTGGACGAGACGTCGTAGACCACGCGGTTGATGCCCTTCACCTCGTTGATGATGCGGGTGGAGGCCCGCTGCAGCACGTCGTACGGCAGGCGGGCCCAGTCGGCGGTCATCGCGTCGGAGGAAGTCACCGCGCGCAAGGCGCAGACGTTGTCGTAGGTGCGGCCGTCGCCCATGACGCCGACGCTGCGCACCGGCAGGAAGACCGCGAACGCCTGCCAGACCTTGGCGTACTGGCCGGACGAGCGCAGCTCGTTGATGAAGATGTCGTCGGCCTTGCGCAGCACCTCGAGACGTTCCTTGGTGATGTCGCCGCAGACGCGGACGGCCAGTCCGGGGCCCGGGAAGGGGTGGCGCCAGACCATGTCGTGCGGGAGGCCGAGGGCTTCGCCGAGGGCGCGGACCTCGTCCTTGAAGAGCTCGCGGAGCGGTTCGAGCAACCGGAGCGTGATGTGCTTCGGCAGGCCGCCCACGTTATGGTGGCTCTTGATCGTGGCGGCCGGCCCGCCATTGGGCGAAAGGGATTCGATGACGTCGGGGTACAGCGTGCCCTGGGCGAGGAACTCGACCTTGCCCTTCTTCGTGCGCTGGACCTCGGCGACGGAGCGCTCGCAGACCTTGATGAACTCGTGGCCGATGATCTTGCGCTTGCGCTCGGGATCGGTGACGCCCTTGAGCTTGCGGAGGAAGACCGCGGAGGCGTCGACGACGCGGAGGTCGACCTTGAACTTGCCGCGGAACATCTTCTCCACCTGGGCGCGCTCGTTGAGGCGCAGCAGGCCGTTGTCGACGAACACGCAGGTCAGCTGCCGGCCGATCGCGCGCTGGATGAGGGCGGCCGCGACGGAGGAATCGACGCCGCCGGAAAGGCCGAGGATGACCTGCGACTTGCCGACCTTGGCGCGGATCTCACGGACGGCGGTCTCGACGTAGTCGTCCATCTTCCAGGTCGGCTGGCACCGGCAGATGCGGAAGAGGAAGTTGCGGAGGATGTCGATGCCGCGCTCGGAGTGGGCGACCTCGGGGTGGAACTGGATGCCGTAGAAGCGGCGCTTCGGATCCTCGATGACGGCGCACTCGGAATTCTCGGTCGAAGCGACGGCCTTGAAGCCGCGCGGCAGGCGGGTGATCTTGTCGCCGTGGGAGTTCCAGACGCGGAGCGGGGACTTCAACCCCTGGAGGAGCTGCGAGCCCTTGCGGAAGGACAGGACGCCATGGCCGTATTCGCGGTGCGAGCTGCTGGCGACGTCGCCGCCAAGCATCTGGCCCATGAGCTGGACGCCGTAGCAGATGCCCAGGACCGGCAGACCCATCTCGAAGACGCCCGGATGCGGATGGGGCGAGCCCTTCGCTTTCACGCTGTCCGGGCCGCCGGAAAGGATGACGCCGACCACGCCGTCGGCGCGGAGGGTCTCCGGGGTCACGCCGAAGGGATAGATGCGGGAGTGGACGTTGCACTCGCGTACGCGGCGCGCGATGACCTTGGTGAGCTGCGAGCCGAAATCGAGGATGGCGATGGACTGGGTGGCCATGGGAGGAGAATGGGGGATTCAGAACTTGAGGCGACCATTGTTCCAGCCGCAGCCGGGGCAGACGGCTTCTTCGCGCCGGCGCGGGCGCACGTAGGTCAGGCCGCACCGGGCGCATGAGAAGGCAGAACTGAGCCGCCGGTGGTCCGCCAGGAGGGCGTCGCGGCGGTCATACCAGGCCTGCAGGCCGAAGAGGGTGACGACCCCCAGGCCGGCCAGGAAGGCCAGGAAGGCGCCGAGGTCGACGGGGATCTGCATCTGCGGGGTAGGTTCTTAAAAGGCGAGACGCGCCAGCCGGGGGGCGGACGCGTCTCGGGGAGAGGCCGGGCGGCAGGCTCAGGCCTGGGCCGCGGCGGTTTCCCTCTTGGCCTTGGGCTTGCGGGCGGCCTTGGCCTTCGGGGTCATGGCCGGGGACTTGTCGTCCTTGGCCACCAGTTCGATGAGGGCGGTCTCCGCCGCGTCGCCTTTGCGGGCGCCGAGCTTGTAGATGCGGGTGTAACCGCCATGGCGACCGAGGAACTGCTGCACGCGCTCCTTGAAAAGGAGCTGGGCGGCGTCTTCGTTGCGCAGCTTGGCGACGGCGAGGCGGTAGTAGTGGAGCTTGACCGCCTTGTCGGCGGACTGCTCGGCCTTCTTCGCGTAAGTGATCAGGTGCTCGGCGAACGGACGGAGGGCCTTGGCGCGGGAGAGCGTCGTGGTGATGCGCGCGTTGGTGAACAGCGCGGAGGCGAGGTTGGCGACGAGCGATCGGCGGTGGGCCGTCTTGACGCCGAGGACGTGATGGTGGGTGCGGTGACGCATGAGGGTGGGTTCCGGTCTGGATTAGGCGTTCACGCCCTTGTCGAGGAGACCCTCGTTGATCTTCTGGCCGAGGGACAGGCCGAGCTGCTCGAGCTTGGCCTTGATCTCGTTGAGGGACTTCTTGCCGAAGTTGCGGTACTTGAGCATCTCCTGCTCGGTCTTCATCGCCAGCTCGCCCACGGTGTTGATGTTGGCGTTGTTGAGGCAGTTGGCGGCGCGGACGGAGAGCTCGATCTCGTTGACCGACATGTTGAGCAGCTTGCGGAGGCGGTTGGTCTCCTCGCTGATCTCCTTGTGGCCGGTCTCGAAGTCGACGGAGTCGGCCGAGACGGTGTCGAAGACTTCCAGGTGGTGGCGCAGGATGGCGGAGGCCTCCTTGAGCGCTTCGTCCGGGGTGATGCGTCCGTCGGTCGAGACTTCGAGGACGAGCTTGTCATAATCGGTCTTGTCGCCCGAGCGGGTGGACTCGACGGAATACTTCACGAGGGTGACCGGGGAGAACAGGGAGTCGACGGGGATGGAACCGATGGCCTGATCGGCCTTCTTGTTCTCTTCGGCGGAAGACCAGCTGCGGCCCACGGTGACCTCGAGGTCGGCGTAGAAGCGGCGCTTGCGGTCGAGGGTGCAGATGACCTGGTCGGGATTGACCAAGGTGACGGCGGCGCCCTTCGTCTCGAACTTGATGTCGGAAGCCTTCACGGGTCCCGTCTTGTTGACGTCGATGGAGCCCTTGAAGGACTCGCGCTTGTTGGCCTCGGTGCGGATGCGCACCTTCTTGAGGTTGAGGACGATCTCGGTGACGTCCTCGACGACGCCTTCGATCGGCTGGAACTCGTGCTGCACCCCTTCGATCGTCACGGCGGAGATCGCGGCGCCCTCGATGGAGCTCAGGAGGATGCGGCGGAGGGAATTGCCGATGGTGTGTCCGAAGCCCGTCTCGAAGGGCTCGGCGAAATACTTCGCGTAGGTGGGGGTCGCGGAGGACTCCTCCTTCTTCAGGCTCTTGGGTCGCTGGAACTGTCCGAGTCGCTTGGTCATGTCTGTGGGTCCGGTTGGGTTGGGTTCGTGGCCGGGATCAGCGGCTGTAGAATTCGACGATGATCTGGACGTTCACGTCCGAAGGCAGTTCCTCCTTGGCGGGCTCGCGGACGATCTGTCCGTTGAGCTGCTCGGGCAGCACGACGAGCCAGGCGGGGGCCGAACGGCCCTGGCCTTCCTCGACGGCGCGCGTCGCGAGCTGCTTCGAGGAGGTGCGGTCGCGGACTTCGATCTTCTCGCCGGGGGAGGTCGCGTAGCTGGCGACGTCGACCTTGCGGCCGTCGACGCGGATGTGCCCGTGGCCGACCAGCTGGCGGGCGGCGGCGCGGGAGTTGGCGAAACCGAGGCGGAAGACGACGTTGTCGAGACGGGTCTCGAGGATGCGGAGGAAGTTGTCGCCGGCGACGCCGCCCATGCGCTTGGCGCGTTCGAACGAGAGGCGGAACTGCTTCTCGGTCAGGCCGTACATCATCCGGAGCTTCTGCTTCTCGTTGAGGCCGACGCCGTATTCGGAGACCTTGCGGCGGGTCGTCTTGCCGTGGATGCCCGGAGGGTACGGACGACGCTCCTCACCTTTGGAGGTGGGGAAGATGTTCTGACCGAAGCGACGATTGAGCTTCGTGGTGGGACCGGTGTAACGAGACATGTTGTATCAGGATTTGGTAGAGGTGGCGGAGGGAAGGACCCGCCCGGTTTGCCATAGCCGGACGGTGATGCGGAAAGCAGGGAAGATCAGACGCGGCGGCGCTTGGGCGGGCGGCAGCCGTTGTGCGGGATCGGGGTCGTGTCGATGATCGAAGTGACGTTCAGGCCGAGCACCTGGAGGGCGCGGATGGCGCTGTCGCGGCCCATGCCCGGACCCTTGACGCGGACGGAGACGTCCTTGAGGCCGTGGGCCATGGCGAGCTTGGCGGCCTCGGAGCAGACGACCTGGGCGGCGTAGGCGGTGGACTTACGGGAGCCGCGGAACTGGTGACGGCCGGCGCTGCCCCAGGAGATCACGTTACCGTTGGCGTCGGTGATCGTGACCTTGGTGTTGTTGAAGGTGGCCAGGATGTGGCAGATGCCGGTGGTGATGTTCTTCGAGCCCTTGGCGCGACGGACCTTCACTTCGCCGAGTAATTCCCCGACGAGCTCCTTGGCGGTGATCTCCTTGCGTTCGGGCGCGGCGGCCTCGGCCGGAGCAGCCAGGGCGGCGACGGCTTCGGCGGCGGCGACGGCTTCGGGGGCGGCGGCCTTCGGCTTCTTGGCCTTGGGCGTCTTAGGGGCTTCTTCGCTCATCGTAAAACAGTGTTAGGAGAAAATTCGGCTTACTTGGAAGGAGCCGCGGCGACGCCGACGGTCTTGCGCTTGCCCTTGCGGGTGCGGGCGTTGGTGCGGGTGCGCTGGCCGCGGACCGGTAGGCCGCGGAAGTGGCGGAGTCCGCGGTAGCACTTGATCGCCTGGAGACGCTTCAGGTTCTGCGCGACGTCGCGGCGGAGGTCGCCTTCGCACTTGTAGCCCATGCGCACGATGTACTCGACGATCTTGTTCAGCTGCTCCTCGGAGAGGTTCTGGGCGCGCATGGCCGGGTCGAAGCCGAGCGCCTCGCAGATCTCCGTGGCGCGCCGCGGGCCGATGCCGTAGATGTAGCGGAGAGAGATCTCTACTTTCTTGTTGTTGGGAATGTCTACGCCGAGGATTCGAGGCATGGTGTCCGTGCTGTTTGGAAGGTGGGAAAGAGGTCGGAACTTGAAGGTTCTGGTGGGATTGGAAAGCAAAAAATGCGGTTTAGACGAGGGTCAGGATTTCGGGGCCGCTTTCGGTCACCAAAACGGTGTGTTCGAAATGGGCGGAGGGCTTACCGTCGGCGGTCCGGGCGGTCCAGCCATCGGAGGCCATGACGACCTTGTGGCTACCGAGATTGACCATAGGCTCGATAGCTAAAGCCATGCCAGGCAATAGTTTAGGTCCAGTTCCCGCCTTGCCGTAATTTGGAATCTGGGGTTCCTCATGCATCTTTCGCCCGACACCATGGCCGACGAAGTCACGGACGACACCATACCCCCCAGGCAAGAGGGCCTCCTGGATGGCGGCGGAGATGTCCCCTACCCTGGTGCCGGGCTTGGCTGCGGCGATGCCTGCCAGAAGGGCTTTCTCGGTATCGAGGCAGAGCTGGCGGGCGTGCGGATCGACGGCGCCCACCATCACGGTCCGGGCGTTGTCGCCGATGAAGCCGTCGCGGCGGACGACCACGTCGAGCGAGACCAGGTCGCCTTCGCGGACGATCCGGTCCGGGGCGCCGATGCCGTGGACGATCTCATCGTTGAGGGAGACGCAGACGTAGCCAGGGTAGCTCAGCCTCCCGACGACATAGCCATGGCAGGCGCTCTCGCATCCGTGGCGGGCCATCAGCCCGCGGGCGGCCGAATCGAGACCGGCGGTGGAGATGCCGGGGACGACCAAGGTGGCGAGGTCATGCAGGACGCGCGCGGCGGCGGCGCACGCCGCCCGCATGCGACTGACGTCCTCTGCCGACTTCAAATCGATCATCCCGGCGGAGGCTTAGCTGGCGAACACGCCCCAATGATTCAGACCCCAGGCGACCAGTCCGAGCACGAAGAGGAAGAGGCAGGTCTTCTCGAGGGAACCGAGGGCGGAGGTCTCGTCGGCGCGGAGGCTGGCGGCGGGCACGGGGACGCCGCCGATGCGGCCCTTCTTCAGGAAACCCTCGTAGTTGCGCTGCAGCAGGTAGGTCTCGATCTGACGCATGGTGTCCAGCATGACCCCGACCGTGATCAGGCCGCCGGTGCCTCCGAGGAAGGTGGCCAGACGCATCGGGAAGCTGAGCTGGACGATGAAGAGATCGGGCATCAGCGCGATGATCAGGAGGAAAAGCGAGCCGGCCAGCGTCAGGCGGGTCATCACGAAATCCAGGAACTGGGCGGTGTGCTCGCCCGGACGGACGCCGAGGATGTAGCCGTTGTTCTTCTTGAGGTCGTCGGCGATCTGGACGGGGCGGAACATGATCGAGATCCAGAAGTAGCTGAAGCCGAAGATCAGGACCGAGTAGAGCGTGTAGTAGAAACCATTGTTGCGGGAGAAGAAGTCGGCCCAGTCGCGGAGGAAGGCGAGCGTCGGGAAGTAGGTGCTCAGCGGATTCAGCAGCATGGGCGGGAAGCTCATGATGGCGCCGGCGAAGATGACGGGCATCACGCCCGCGTAGTTCACCTTGAGCGGGAGGTAGTTCGTCTGCGCGCCGTACATCTTCCGGCCCACCATGCGCTGGGCGTACTGGATCGGGATCTTGCGGACGGCCTGGTTGATGGCGACCATCGCCGCGGTCACGGCGACGAAGAGCAGGATCATCCCGGCGGCCTTCTCCCAGCCGTGGGAGTTCGCGGCGGCGGCGCCGATCTTCCCGCCGAAGGTCATGTCCACGAAGGAGGTGAGCGCGCCGGGGATGTCGGCCAGGATGCCGACGGTGATCAGCACCGAAGTGCCGTTGCCGATGCCGCGCTGCGTGATCTGCTCGCCGAGCCAGAGCATGACGATCGAGCCGGAGGTGAGCAGGCAGACGCCGAGACAGACGAAGAGCGTCTTACTCTGCATGACCACGATCGTGCCGGTGAAATTCCCGAGGCCGAGGGCCTGGCCGACCTGCTGGGGATTGCAGAAGGCGCCGAGCAGCAGGGCGGACTGGACGACGGCGATCAGGATGGTGAGATAGCGGGAATACTGGGCGACCTTCTGGCGGCCGACCTCGCCTTCCTGCTGCAGGCGGGCGATCGAGGGCACGACCGCCGACATCAGCTGCATGATGATCGAGGCGCTGATGTAAGGCATGATGCCCAGCGAGAAGACCGCCCCCTTGAGGAGCGCGCCGCCCGTGAACATGTTGTACATCGCCACCACCCCGCCCGACGACTTGTCGGCCATGGAGTGGTAATAATCCATGATGTCCTTCGGGTCGATGCCCGGCAACGGGATGTTCGCCCCGATGCGCGCCACGAAGACGAGCGCCACGGTGGCGACCAGGCGGGCCCTGAGCTCAGGGATCCTCCAGCAGTTGGCGAAGGCCGAGAACATCAGGGACGAAGGCGGGGGGCCGGGCTTACTCGGCGGAGGCCGACTTCTTGGCTTCGATCAGGACCGCCTTGCCGCCGGCCTTCTCGATCTTGGCCTTGGCTTCCTCGGAGAAACGATGGGCCTTGACGGTGACGGCGCGGGTGAGTTCGCCGGCGCCGAGGACCTTGAGGAGCGGGGCGGCCTTGCGGAGCAAGCCGGCGGCGACGAGTTCCTCCAGGCCGAAGGTCTTGCCTTTGAGCTCCTCGAAGTCGCGGACGTTGAGCACGGCGTAGCCTACGCGGTTGACGTTCTTGAAGCCGCGGTGAGGCAGACGACGGTAGAGAGGCATCTGGCCGCCTTCGAAGCCGGGGCGATGACCGCCGCCGGAACGGGCCTTCATGCCCTTGTGGCCGCGGCCGGAAGTCTTGCCGTGACCGGTGCCGCGACCGCGGCCGAGGACCTTGTGGCGATGAGTGGAGCCCTTGATCTTGGGCAGAGAGTCGAGTTTCATGTCAGTGTGGTCCGCTTAGGCGCGGAGAGCCTTGATTTGTTCGAGGGTGCGGAGCTTGGACAGCCCGTCCAAGGTGGCCTTCACGATCGCCTGCGGGTTGTTCGAACCCATGGACTTCGAGAGGACATCCTTGTAACCGGCGACTTCCAGGACGGCGCGCACGCCGCCGCCGGCGATGAGGCCGGTACCGGGGGCGGCCGGGCGGAGCATCACGACGCCGCCGTCGGCATGGCCGATGACTTCGTGCGGGATGGTGTTGCCGCGGAGATTGACGCGGACGAGGGCGCGGTGGGCGCGGTCGGTGCCCTTGCGGATCGCATCGGGGACCTCCTTGGCCTTGCCGTAACCCACGCCGACGCGCCCCTTGCCGTCACCGGCCACGACGAGCGCGGCGAAGTTGAAGCGGCGGCCGCCTTTGACGACCTTGGAGCAGCGGTTGATGTGGACGACCTTGTCGTTGTACTCGGAAGCAGGAGCGTCGTTACGATTGTCGCGACGGGGTCCGCGGCCGGGGCCGCCAGGGCCGTTGCGACGGCCGCCGGGGCCGCCA
>JBJTAX010000268.1:0-4620 GCA_046091055.1 Verrucomicrobiota bacterium
CCCCCCGGCCGCCCCCGCCCTCGCCGTGCCGCTGCCGCCGCACGACGGCGACGCCCTCGGCCCCCGCCCCGCGCGCTCGCTCGGGGTAGGCAGGCTCCGGCCGCGTCAGGAAAGCCGGCGGAGTGAACACCTCCGCGACGGGGGCCAGGGTCGCGACGACCGGCGCCGGCATCGTCTCGGCGACGGCCTGCGGCGCGGGCGCGGCAGACGAAACGACCGCGACCGGGACGACGGGCGGCACGAAGGCCGGAACCGACACGGCGACGGGCGTCGGGGCGGGCGTGCCGGCGCCGACGGCGACGCCTTGCGAAGCCTCACCAGGGGCGGCGATGGGTTCGGAAGTAAGCGCCACCAGGAAAACGCCGCCCTCGCGCGCAGGCTCGCCCGCCGGGACGAAACCGCCGACCCAGGCCGCGCCGAGGGCCGCGAGATGGACCCCGCCTACGGCGGTCCAGATCAGACGATGGCGACGACGCTCGTTCACGCAGGCAGGTTCAGGTCAGGGCCGTGTCGGGTCAAGAACGGGGCGTGTCATTTGGTGAGGTCGGGCGGCACCATCCAGAGCAGGCTCCAGGCGCCGAAGGGCCGGAGGCGGGTAGGCTTGGCCGTTCGCTCCAACGCGAGCAGACCTGCCTTGCGGAAACGGATTCCTTCGCCGCCGGCGGGCAGACCGAGCAGCAACGCGGCCAGCTCCGCGAGGTGCGGATTATGACCGACGAGCAGGCGGCTGCGCCGGGCCTTGGCGACGATCGCCGCGGTCGTGCGTGGATCGGCCTCTGGTTCGAGCCCAGGCAGCACCCTGAGAGGCAAGGTCGACTCGGTCGCGAGCCGCAGCAGCTGGGCCGTGCGCACCGCGCGCACGAGCGGACTATGCTCGATCGCGTCGACCGCCGCGAGCGCGATGCGCCCCGGGCCCTTGCCCAGCAGGGCGACCTGCCGCTGCCCGTGGGCCGTGAGGTCGCGCGAGGCGTCCGGCGTCCCGGGGACGGCTTCGGCATGGCGGAGCAGGTAAAGTCGCATGGCGGGAAAGTGACGACCGGCGGAGCCGATGCAAATCGGACTTGCTCCGCTCCGCCGTCCGTCAACCAATCGCCCGTGCGCATCGTCGCGACCGCCCTCCTCCTCTGCGCCGCGCTCACGGCGGGGACGGCCGCCCCGACGCGCTACTCGACCCAAGGCATGCGGGTCGACGGCACGGTCTGCGTGGACGCCGCGACCGGAGCCGTCCTCGCGGAGACCACGGCCGACTTCCCAGGCAGCCCCGCCAGCGTGACGAAGCTGATGACCCTCCTGCTGGTCCTCGAGGACGTCCGCGCCGGCCGGACGACGCTGCCCAGCCGGGTCGGCGTGACCAAGGAAGCGGCCGGTACCGGCGGGTCCCAGATCTGGCTGGCCGTGGGCGAGACGTTCTCGGTGGAAGAGATGCTCTACGCCCTGATGCTGAAATCGGCCAACGACGTCGCGGTGGCGCTGGCCGTCGACCGCGCGGGCAGCACGGCCGCCTTCGTCGCCCGCATGAACCGCCGGGCCGCCGAACTCGGCATGGCCCGCACCCGCTTCGTCACCCCGAACGGCCTCACCTACGGCCGGGGCCCCCACGACACCACGACCGCCCGCGACCTCGCCAAGCTCGCCGTCGTCCTCTGCGGCATGCCGGAAGCCCTCCGCTTCACGTCGGCCAGACGATACGTCCTCCGCCGCCCGCTCAAGCCGATGGAGGTGCTGAACCATAACCACCTCCTCGATTCCTTCCCCGGCTGCGACGGACTGAAAACCGGCTGGACCGAGGCCGCCGACGCCTCGATCGTGACGACCGCCAAGATCGGCGAGCATCGGGTCATCGCGGTCGTGCTGGGCTGCCAGAGCCCCCTGGGCGCCAAGGCCGAACAGCGACTCCGCGACCAGCTGGCCGCCGACCTCATGAAGGCAGGCCTGGCCAAGCTCCAAGCCCAACCCCTCCTACCGGCGCTCAAGCCAGCCCCGAAAAAACCCCTGAAACCGAAGGAAGAGCCCGGTTTCTGGGAATGGCTGGGGGATTTGTTTAGCTTCTAACCCCCGCCCGAGAGGGAGTGGAAAGATGTAGTGAACATTTGTTCATTTTGCTTGCCACGCTCGCTGGTCGGGGCAATTTCCATTCCGCATACCCAACGTCATGTCCGCCAAATCCGAACCCACCGCGAAGGAAAAATCTGCCAACCAGGCAGCCGAGAAGAAGACCCTCGATCTGGCTCTCTCCGCCATCAACAAGCAGTATGGCGACGGCACCCTGATGCGCATGGGGGACGCGACGAAGATGCAGATCTCGACCGTGTCCACCGGCTCGGTGGCCATCGACCTCGCCCTAGGCGTCGGCGGCCTGCCCCGCGGCCGCATCGTCGAGATCTTCGGCCCGGAATCCTCCGGTAAGACGACCCTCTGTCTCTCCATCATCGCCGAAATCCAGCGCCAGGGCGGCAACGCCGTCTTCGTCGACGTCGAGCACGCCCTCGACCCCCGCTACGCCAAGGTCGTCGGCGTCGACCTCGACAACCTGCTGGTCTCCCAGCCCGAATCAGGCGAAGACGCCCTCAACATCGCCGAGACCCTCATCCGCTCCGGCGCGGTCGACGTCATCGTCATCGACTCCGTCGCCGCCCTCGTCTCCAAGCAGGAACTCGACGGCCAGATGGGCGACTCCACCGTCGGCGTCCAGGCCCGCATGATGAGCCAGGCCATGCGCCGCCTCACGGCCGCCATCAGCCGCACCAACTGCGTGGTGATCTTCACCAACCAGATCCGCGAGAAGATCGGCGTGATGTTCGGCAGCCCCGAGACCACCCCGGGCGGCCGCGCCCTGAAGTTCTTCTCCTCCGTCCGCATCGACATCCGTCGCATCGGCCAGATCAAGGAGCCTTCCGGCAAGGTCATCGGCAACCGCACCAAGGTGAAGGTGGTGAAGAACAAGGTCGCCCCTCCCTTCACGGAGTGCGAGTTCGACATCATGTACAACGAAGGCATCTCCCGCTCCGGCTCGGTCCTCGACCTCGGCATCGAGCACAAGATCCTCGAGAAGAAGGGCGCCTGGATCGCTTACAACGGCCAGCTCATCGGCCAGGGCCGCGAAGCCGCCAAGGATTACCTGCTCAAGAACCTGAAGGTCCTCGAAGAGCTCCAGAAGACCATCATGGAGAAGGTCCAGGTCGTCGGCGGCATGACTCTCGGCGTCGGCGTCGCAGACAACGTCACGGCCGAATAATCCCCTGTTGTTGGCTGGCCATAGCCCGGGCCGCACACGAGTGCGGCCCGTTTCGTTGGCGCGGTCCGCTCAGCGGACCTCTTCGACCTTGAGCGTCGAATCGACCGGCTTGAGCGTCGCCTGCAGCGCCGCGGCCAGGCGGTCGAATTCGACCTGCGAGCTCTTCACGACGGCTTCCATGTCCTTCTTGGCCTCAGGGCTGCGGAAGAGGGTCTTGATCTGCTTGGTCTCGTAGGCCTGCTTCTCGGCGACGGCTTTCCAGATCTTGGCGAACGACGGGGAGGTGGGGTTCTGCGGGAACTCGGCCGCGAGGTTCACGCCCTTGGCCAGCTCGGCGGCGGGGAAGATCTTGGCGACGTCGCCCCAGGTGACTTTGACCTGCGCGGTCTTGGCCCCGGCGACCCGCAGGGTCAGGCGGTTCAGTGTCGTCTGGAAATCAACCAACGCCACGCCGGCGGCGATCGTGCCGTCCTTGGTGACGTCGCCCGGTTCGAACGAGGCGGGAATCCGGAAGCTGCGCAGGGCGATCGTGCCGCCCTCCGACTTCATGATGCGCTGGCCATAGCGGGCGTTGGATTTGCCGGTGGCTAGGTCGTGGTCGATCTGGCCGACGTCACCCCGAAGGCCGAGGCCCTCGAGGAACGCGGTGGCCATCACGACGTGGCCGGCCCAGCCGGGGTGCACGCCGTCATTTCCTTCGAGTTTGAAGTTTTCGCCATACTTGGCCCGGGCCTCATGGCCCTTCACGAGCATCGGCCAATAGACGTCGGCGAACGCGACCTGCTCGGCCTGCGCGACCTCGATGTTGATGTTACGGAAGTTGAGCAACGCGAGGTTGAGCTCCTGCCAGGTGCCCTTGGCGGACTTCACCCACGGCGGGACGGAATGGATGGTGCCCGAGGAACCGAGCACGACGCGTGCGCCGGCTTCCTTGAACTTACGCGCGACAGCTGCCTGGTTCGCGCGATAGGTCGCGGCGATGGCGTCGTCCTGGGGCACATAGCGGAAATCGTTCATGCCGTAACAGGTGGTCGCGATGGTCGGCTTGAACCGCAGGACATCGTTGTCCATGCGCCTGAGGAACCCGCCGGCCTGCTCGCCGCTCCAACCGTACTGCCGGACGGTGACATGAAGGTCGGAGCGCGCAGCGATGATATACGCCTCCATCAGCAGGCTGTACATCTTCTGCTCGGTGATGGAGTCGCCGCAGATCGCCAGCCGGTCACCCTTCTGCAGGAGCGGGACCGGCGTCTTCGGCGCGAGCCGGCCGACATACTCGGCAGGAACGATGTCGGGACGGGGCTGAGTCTGCTGGCAGCCGACCAGACCGAGACAGAAGAGCAGGAACGCGCAGGGGTATCGCATGCGTCCTTGTTTACGGATAC
>JBJTAX010000269.1:0-5253 GCA_046091055.1 Verrucomicrobiota bacterium
AACTCTGACGGGACTTGGTGGCATCGCGGACTTTTTTGACCTGATCCGGCTGGATCGCAGGGCCTTTGTTGCCGAAGTTGTTGCGCACATATGTCAGCACGGCCGCAGCCTCGTCATCCTTGAGCATGCCGCCGAAAGGCGTCATCGGAACGGTGCCATCATATTTCTTACCTGCGAGTTCGACAGGCCCCATCAGACCATGCAAGGTCAACTTGATAAGACGATCATGATCACCGCTGACCCAGGGACTACTGGCGAGAGGAGGGAACGCTGGCGCAAGTCCTTTACCATCGGCCTGGTGGCAGGTGGCGCAATGCGCGTCACGAAAATAGATGTCGCGGCCGAGCTTGAAGAGCTTGTCTTCTTCGGCGGTGAGCTTGCGCGCCGGCTTGGAGTTGGTGCCGGCTTCGGCGATGGGCTGGCCGATCTTGAGCTTGCCGCTGAAGTAGTCGGCGGCGGCCTGATTGCCTTCGAGGTTCAGCTGGCCGGCGGCCGTGAGGGCGTCGACGTCGTCCTTGAGCGTGTAGGTCAGGGCGTAGTGCAGGACGGGTCCGACCCAGCGGTCGACGGGGAGCTTGAAGGCTTCCACGGCGAGCTTGGCGCCGTCGGCGTTGTCGAGCCAGGTGGCCGCCACGATGGCGGTCAGGCGCACGCGGGCGTTCTCGTCACGGATGGCCTGGTTGAGGAGGACGACGTGGTTCGGGAGCTGCCAGAAGGAGTGACGGATGACGTCCACGGCCGCGGCGCGGGCTTCCGGCTGCTTGGCCTTGAGGAGCTGGGCGATGAGCTCGGCGTCGGGCTGGTTCTGTGCCCAGGTGGCCCAGAGGGCTTCGCAGAGGTGGTGCTCATAGGCCGGGTCCTGTTTGTCGAGCTGGGCGGCCCAGGCCTTCACGGCAGGGAGCACTTCGCCCGGGGCGTGGCCGCGGAGTTCGCGACGGGTGCGGTAGCGGGTGCGGTATTCGGGCTCCTTGAGGTTCTCCAGGAGTTCGGCGACGGACGCGCCGGCGACCTTCGCGGGCTTCACCAACGGACGCTCAGGGTAGGTGATGCGGTAGATGCGGCCATGCTCGCGGTCGCGGTTGGGATCACGCGCGTTATGCTGCATGTGCCCGATGAGCGGGTTGTGCCAGTCGATGAAGTAGAGCGAGCCGTCTGGGGCGAACTCGAGGTCCACCGGGCGGAAGTTGCCGTCAGTCGAGGTGAGGAGGTCGCCGTTGGCCTTGCCGGTGAAGCCGGCGCCGTCGTCGGCTTTCTTGCCGAAGCTGATGCCGAGGAAGCCGATGGTGTTGCAGATCATGAAGTCGCCTTGCTGCGCGTCCGGGAAGTGACGCGAGGAGACGAATTCGGCGCCCGAGGTCGGGCGGGAGCGCTTGGGGACAAACTGTTCGACCTTGATCTGCTCGATGCCGTAGGGGACTTTGGCCGAGAGCGGCACGGCCCACCAGTTCTCACCCGGGGAGGCGTCGGACAGGAAGGGCTGTTCCCAATAGTCGAAGGAGAAGCCCCAGGGATTGGAGACGTCGGTCTGCACGCGTTCGAGGCGGTAGGACTTCGGATCGAAGCGCCAGGCGCCGCCGTCGTTGCAGCGACGCGGGCCATACGGGGTCTCGACCTGGCTGTGCAGGAAGCGGCCTTCGAGGAGGTAGAAGGCGCCCGAGGCATCGGCGCAATAGGCCGAGATGGCGTGGTGCGAGTCGTGGGAATCGAAGCCGTGCAGGATCAGTTCCGTGCGGTCCGACTTGCCGTCCTTGTCGTCGTCGATGAGCAGGGCGAGGTTCGGCTCCTGCGAGACGTAGACGCCTTCGGGGGCGATCTCGAAGCCGATCGGAATGTGCAGTTTGTCCGCGAACACCGACTGTTTGTCGGCTTTGCCGTCGCCGTCGGTGTCCTCGAGGATCAGGAGTTTGTCGTCGGGCAGGGCGTCCCCCGGACGGTAGTGCGGGTAAGTCGGCGTGGTGGCGACCCAGAGGCGGCCCTTGGCGTCGAAGGACATCTGCACCGGCTTCTTGAGGTCCGGGAATTGCTCTTCGGAGGCGAAAAGCGAGACCTTGTAGCCGGGCAGGAGCTTCATCTTCTCGATGGCGGCTTCGCCGGAGAGGAACTCCGTCGGGTTGCCGTTCTTCTCGCTCGGCTTGAAGTTCGTCGGCACGGGCGGCAGGACAAGGGTCTGGGAGTCGTCGACGGCGAGGTCGGTCTTCTTGCCCTGGGCGACGTCGTGGATGAGCGTGTCACGGATCGCCGTCATCTGGCGGCTCTTGTAGACCTCATCGGGATAGTTCTGCGGGCCGAAGGGGTTGTAACGCTGTCCGTGGGTGTGGACGCCGTTGAGGATCGAGTAGTCGGTGTTCCACATGTAGTCCTTCAGTTTCACCGCTCCGTTCACGAGGGCTTCGTCGGCCTTCGAGGCGCGCGCGGTGGCGCCGTAGAGTCCGTCGGCGAGGAGCTTGGCGATCTCGCGGTAACCGAAGTCCGTCGGGGCGAAGCCGTTGATGGTGTATGGTGTCTTGGTCTTGCCGTAGGCGGCGAGGGTGGGGTGGAAGAGATCCACGTAGGTCAGGCCATGCTTCTTGGCCACGCGCTCCATGGCGGCGGCGTAGAGTTCGAGGCTGGCGTTCTCCTTGGCGCCGTTCGGGAGGTCGCGGGTCTTCGAGAGGTCTTCGAAGGCGATCGGCGAGACGAGCACGAGGCGCGGGGCGGTCTGGCCGTTGTACGCCTTGGTCAGCGAGTGGACGACGAAGGCGTCGACTTCGGCTTCGTAGTTGGCGACGCGTCCGGCGCCGTCGAACGATTCGTTATAACCGAAGAAGGCGACGACGGTGTCGGCCTTCAGGTGGAAGAGCCACTGGTCAGGGGTCGAGAAGAAGCCCTTGCCGTTGTGCTGCGCATGTTCGGGATGGAACTTGTCGGCGCCCGGGAAGGCCCACTGGCTGGCGCGGGCGGGGTGCGGGCGGAAAGCCGGGGTGTCGCCGGAACGACCCATGTTGCGCACGAGGACCTGCTGTTGCGGGAAGCGGAGGTGCAGTTCGGTCTCGAGACGACCGTAGTAGGTGTCGCGCTCGGCGAAGCCGTTGCCGATGAAGACCACGCGTTCGCCGGCGGCGGGCGGGGCGACCTGTTGGCTACGCTGGGTCGTGGCGGCCGGCGGGTTCTCCGCCGGAGCGTGCGGCGTCGGCGAGCCCTTGCTGTTGTCCGGCCAGTTGGCGGCGTTCGCCTTGTCCTCCCTGGTCTTGAGCTTGGTGTGATTCGTGGCCGGCTTGTCGGCGGCGATCAGGCCGGCGGCGAGGACGGCGAGGAAGAGGCAGGCGCGGGACTTCATGAGAGGGGAGGTCCGACATATTTATATGCCAGATCTCCGATTATCCAGCCCGACTTATAGTCCGCCCGCCCCGATTTCCCTCGTAAAGGGCCGGACTTACTCTTTCCAGGTCGCCTTGAGGGAGGCCCAGACCTTGCCGATCAGGAATACGCAACCCGCCAGCACGACGCCGTGGCCGACCGTCCAGTACCACTGGACCTGCGGGTCGGCGGCGTGCAGCAGACCATAGACGCACATCGCGCCGGCGGCCGACAGGAAGAGCAGGCGCACGCCGAGCAGGAACAGCATCATCGTCTTCATGCCGGCAAGGTGGGCGGGTGAGGCCGCTCCGTCAAGGAAGGCTCATGGGTCAGATGACTGAGTCGATGACAGAGGGCTGAATCGATGAAAGAGACGAATTTTCCGCCCCGGATCTCTCCGGCCCACGTGCCTCCGGCCCTCGTGTCCTCTGAACTGCCCCGTGTCCCCATGTCACCTTGCCCACGTGCTCACTCGCAGCCTTTGGCCGCGCTCACTTCATCACATACGCGAAGAAATCCCGCAGATCCTGATCCGACATTCCGGCGAGCAGGCCTTCGGGCATGACCGAGGTCGGGCTGGCGATGAGCGAGGCGACTTGGTCCTCCTTGATCTTAGTCCGGTTTCCGATGAGGTCGCGTAGGACGATTTCGCCGCCTTCGCGACGTTCGAGGATGCCGTTGGCGATCGTGCCGTCCTTGAGGCGGACGTCATAGGCTCCGAAGCCTTCTCGGATCTCGAGGCTGGGGTAGATGACATTGAGCACCCAGAAGTCGAGGCTGCTCCGATCGTATCCGGTGAGGTCGGGGCCGACCTTGCCGCCTTCGTCCTTGAGCTGATGGCAGCTGGCGCAACGGGCGAGGAAATGCGCCCTGCCTTTCTCGGCGTCGCCTTCGCCGGCGCGGGCCACGGCACGCAGGCGGGCGACTTCCTGGTCCTTCTCAGGAGTGAGCCCCGTCACGAGCAGGGGCTTCCAGAGCCGCTCCACGGCGGCGTTCACCTCGGGCACGTCGTGCCGAAGCAACGCGCGGGCGACGTCGGCGGTGATGTGCTGGGCCATGATCCTGCCGTTGCCGACCGCCTCGACGAACCGGACCGCCCATGCCTTGCGGTCGGCCAGCGTGCGTAGCGCGAGGTCGCGTAGGCCGTCATCCGCCGCGATGGAGCGCTCGTAGTTGTCGATGATGGCCTTGGGCAGGCGGTCGTCGTCGTAGCGGGAGAGGGCGGTGAGCAGGGGTTTCTTCGCCTCGGTCGCCGGAGCGATGAGCAACTTGAGCAGCGGTTCGACGGCTTCGGCGCGACGGGCGTTCGAGAGCGCGTCGGCGAGCTCGTTGCGCCGGCGCGCCGAGGTGCGCTTGTCGGCAAGTTCCTTCAGGGCGGCCGCCAGGGCGGGCTTGTCGCCGGCGCGAAGCGCGGCCAACGGGATCGGCTTCAGCCCGTCTTTGGCTAGCTGACGAACGATGGCGTCGCGAAGCGTGGACGGCATCTCGGGAAGGTCGCCTGAATCCAGTTGCGAGAGGAGGCCGCCGATGAGTTTTTCGGCGGCCTCGGGCGGACAGAGCGAATGTACCTTTGCCGCGCTCGCCAATGCGTCGGAGCCGTGCGCGAGCCGTTTGCCGACGCGTTCGGCCAGGGTGCCGTGGAAGACGGGTGAGGCGACGAACGACGGATCGGCGCGCAGGAAAGCCATCGTCGCCGCCCGTTCGGCGGGCGTACCGAGTCGTGCCTCCAGCGCCCACCAGGCGAGCAGGGGAATGTGTCCGGAATCATCGGAGGCGCCGAGCGCGGCGTGGAGCAGCGGGAGGGCTTCCGCCGGCATCCGCTTGGCCGAGGCCAGGATCTGGGCCCGGACTTCGACATGGGGCTCCTGCTTGGCCGCGTTGATCTGGGCGGCGGTGGGCGCGGACCGACGTTCGCCG
>JBJTAX010000270.1:0-4091 GCA_046091055.1 Verrucomicrobiota bacterium
CTTCTGCGGGACGGCAAGGACCTGCTCGTGACCCAGCGCACCGAGACCACGCGCCTGCGTGACACGAACGGCGACGGCGTCGCCGACGAATACCTCACCGCCGGCGACGGCTGGAACGTCTCCGGCGCCTACCATGGTTACGCCTACGGCCCCAAGCGCGACGGCAAGGGCGACCTCTGGGTCACCCTCAACCTCGACATGGGCGACCACACGGACAACAAGGCCGCGTGGCGCGGCTGGGGTGGTATCCTGGATAAGGACGGCAAGTTCGTGCCCATGGCGGCCGGCATGCGTTCGCCTTGCGGACTCGGCACCAACCTCGCCGGGGACATGTTCTGCGTCGACCAGCAGGGCACGTGGATCCCGACCACGCCGATCTATCATCTCCGCAAAGGCGCGTTCTTCCTGAATCCGGAGGGCATCGCTTCCGAGGATCGTCCCGGGTCGCCGCTGAAGCTCTCCGCCAAGATCCCCGAGAAGCGTCCGTATCCCGAGGCCGTGAAAGCCTTGCCCGAGATGCGTCCGCCCGCGGTCTGGATGCCTTATAACAAGGTCGGCCGCAGCGGCACCGACCTCGTCACGTGCGATGCCGGCGGCAAGTTCGGCCCCTTCGACGGCCAGATGTTCGTGGCCGAGTTCACCGACGCCAAGATCAGCCGCGTCTTCATGGAGAAGGTCGACGGCGAGTATCAGGGCGCCTGTTTCCCGTTCGTCGGCGGCTTCGCTTCCGGCATCGTCCGCCTCAACTTCGCCCCCGACGGCTCGCTCATGGTCGGCATGACCAGCCGCGGCTGGTCCTCGCTCGGCACCAAGGCCTACGGCCTGCAGCGTCTGCGTTATAACGGCAACGTCCCCTTCGCCATCAAGGAGATGAAGGCCAAGCCTGACGGGTTCGAACTCACCTTCACCAAGCCGGTCGATGTCGCCCGGGCCGGGGACCTCGCCTCCTATCGCATGACCAATTACACGCTCTTCTACTCGAGCGCGTATGGCAGCGACGAGATCCAGTCCGCCCCGAACCTCATCGCCGGCGTCCAGGTCGCCGCCGACGGACTCAGCGTGCGGCTCAAGGTCGAAGCCCTCCGGGAGCTTTACATCCACGAGCTGCATGCGGACGGACTCCGTTCGGCCGCCGGTGAGCCGCTCGACCATGCGGACGCGTATTATACGCTGAACCGCATCCCGAAGAACTGACTCGCCTCGGCGGGGCGTTCGGCTCCTCTTGGGAGCCTTGGCCACCGTCCCTTCCATCCGTTCGGAGCTCGGACCCACGCTGAAGCTGGCCGTCCCGATCATGCTCGGCATGCTCGGCTACGGGCTGATGTTCGTCGTGGACGTCGCCATGGCGGGACACCTCGGCGAGACCGCGCTCGCCGCGTCGGCGCTGGCCTCGAACCTTAACTACATCCCTTACGTCTTCGGCATCGGGGTCGTCGGGGCCATCGCCGTCTATCAGTCGCAGGACAACGGCGCGGGCGTCGGGGAATCCGCCCCGGCCATCCTGCGGCACGGCATGGTGCTCGCGCTCGGCATCGGCGTGGTCACCGCCGCGCTGACGCACGCCGCCGCGCAGTGCCTGCCCTTGCTCGGTTCGTCGCCTGAGGTCACCGCCGAGACGCACGACTTCTTCGTCATCATGGCCTGGGCCATGGTGCCGGGCCTGGCGTTCCATGCCCTGCGCGGGCATCGTGATTCGCAGCACCAGCCGTGGATCTCGCTGGCCTGGCTGGCCGCCGGCATCCTCGCCAACATCTTCTTCAACTGGCTGTGGATGTTCGGCCGCTGGGGCTTCCCTGCGATGGGACTGGCCGGCGCCGGCTGGGCCACGCTCGTCTCGCGCATCCTGATGCTGATCGGCCTCTGGGCCACACCCGGCCGCGGCGAAGTCCGCTGGGCGGATGGTCTGCAGCTCGCCGTCTTCCGTCGCTTGCTCGCCACCGGCTGGCCGGCGGGCCTGCACAGCCTCAGCGAAGTCGGCATCTTCGCGGTCGTGCCCGTCATGGCCGGCTGGATCAACGCCACCGCGCAGGCCGCGCACCAGGTCGCCATCAGCACCGCGTCGGCCGCCTTCATGCTGCCGCTCGGGCTCGGCATCGCCGCGGGCATCCGGGTCGGCGAAGCCTACGGGGCCAAGGACCCGCGCAAGGTGCAGGCCGTCGGCCTGGGCGCGATGCTGCTGGGCGGCGTCATGATGGGGGCCTACGGCCTCGCCATGGTCCTCCTGCGTCCGCTGCTGATGGAGACCTATGGCGTGGCCGGAACCGAGACCGCCGAGCTGGCTTCGAGCCTGCTCGTCTTCGCGGCGATCTGGGCGCCGTTCGACGGCGTGCAGGTCGTGGCGGCCTACCTGCTGCGTTCGGTCGACCGGGCCGCGTGGGCTTCGTGGAGCGTCTTCATCGTCTACTGGCTCTTCTGCCTGCCGCTGGCCCTCGCCTTGGCGTTCCCGGCCGGCTTCCGGTTGTTGGGCCTGCCCGTCGGGCGCTGGGGCATGGGCGCGACCGGCATCTGGATCGCCTTGGCGACCGGGCTGATCCTCGTCTCGCTCGTCATGGGCTGGAAGTTCCGGCGCTCCGCCCAGGCCGGCGTCGACGCCTGAGGCCGTCACCTGCCTGTCACTTCGCGGACGGCGATTCTTAACTTCGGCGACCTTGCGGCGTGCCGTCGGGAGCTACCCTTGTGGTCGCACCCCAATGCACCTCACCCATGCCATCACCCCTAGCCGGGAGGCGGAAGAAGATCCGGAATACGGTTTCTGCGAAGAGACCAAGTCCGACGTCATGCATCTGTCGCTTGAGAAACTCCAGCTGCTCGCCTGCGAACTGCGCGGCGGCGGGACGCATCCTCAGGCGATCGAACGTGTCTGCGACTACGTCGTGCACGACGCCGTGTACGCCGATTCCACGCGCTCGATCTTCCGGTCGACCTTGGAGCTCCTGCGACGTCGCGCCCGCTAGGACGCGACGGACCGGCCACGTTAAGCCCGGGACGCGCCCGGGGCAGGGGGGCGTCGTCGCCTGATCCGTAAATCAAAGAAGCCGACCGGAGGGTCGGCTCTTCGGAGGGCTGACGAGCAGCTTACTTGATCGCGCAGGCGGCGGAGGCCGTCGGGACGATCTCAACCTTGCGGTGCTCGGCGTCCCACTTGACGAGGCCGTCGGCCTTCGCGAAGAGGGTGTGGTCGCGGCCCATGCCGACGTTGCGTCCCGCGTTCATGCGGGTGCCGCGCTGGCGGAGGAGGATCGAACCGGCCGTGGCGAATTCGCCGCTGTAAAGCTTCACGCCGAGGCGCTTGGAGGTGGAGTCGCGGCCGTTGGAGGAAGTGCCGCCGCCTTTCTTTGTTGCCATGGTGGAAGGACGTTAAGGGTTAAGCAGAGATGGACTCGACCTTGATCACCGAGAGTTCCTGGCGGTGCCCGCGACGGCGGTAGTAGCCCTTACGGCGGCGGTGCTTGAAGATGTCGATCTTCTCGCCGCGCTTGTTCTCCAGGATCTTGGCGGTGACCTTCGCGCCGGCGACGGTCGGGGTGCCGATCTTGGCGGAAGCGCCTTCGCCGACCAGGAGGACCTGGTCGAACGTGAGGACGTCGCCTTCGTTCTTACCAGGGTACTGGTTGACGATGAGGATGTCGCCTTGGGTGACGGTGAACTGGCGACCGGAGGTGATAAATGTGGCCTTCATGGCTGTCGGAAGGTCGGAGCAAACGGACTGAAGGGGGGTTGGCAAGGGGAATTGTCGGGTGATTAGGGGTAGGTGTGTGAGGGCATGGGGCAGGGCCAGGGGCAGGGCTAGGGCTGGTGAAACGATGCAGATGACGGCGGGTTAGGGGTTCTAGGGCTAAAGTGGGTTAAAAGAGGGGGGTGGTCGGGGTGGTTAGGCCTTCCCTGTCGGGGGGAGGTGCATAATTCTTGGGGTATGAACCCATTTTACCAAGGCGGACAGTTTGAGGAGCCGATGAATGCCGATGCGGCCCTGTCCAAGGAACTTACCCGGAACCTGTCGGCTGGTCCGTCCATCCACGCCACGGCCTTCGTCCACTCCAAGGCGGTCGTCGTCGGCAACGTGACCGTCCGCGCCAAGGCCAGCATCTGGC
>JBJTAX010000271.1:0-6763 GCA_046091055.1 Verrucomicrobiota bacterium
ATACCTATTGGAGCGACGGAGATGATTTCCCGGAGATGGTCGCTGATTGGTATAAGTCCCATGGCTATGCCTTCTTGGCGCTGTCGGACCATAACATCATCGCTGATCACGATAAGTGGCTGAAGGTGCATAAGTCCAAGACCGGTGCCGTCGCCCTGGACAAGTATCTCAGGCGCTTCGGCAAAGAATGGGTGGTCGTGCGGGGCGAGGGTGAGCAGAAGGAGATCCGTCTCCGCACCCTGCCAGAGATCAAGGCCAAGCTCGAAGAGCCGGGCCGATTCCTGCTCATTCCCAGTGAGGAGATCACGGACAAGAACGTTCACGTGAACGCCACGAACATCCTGGAGATCATCCTACCTGACAAGACCCTCGATACCACGACCAGCCCGCAGATCATCAAGGCGCTGCAGCACGCGTTCGACGCCGTGCATGCGCAGCGGGTCCGCACCGGTGTGCCCATGTTCGCGCACCTCAATCACCCCAACTTCAAGTGGGCGATCACCGCCGAGGAGCTGATGCAGATCGACCACGAGCAGTTCTTCGAGGTCTATAACGGGCACCCCACCGTGAACAACGCCGGCGACGAGCTGCATGCCGGCACCGAGCGGGTCTGGGACATCGTCCTGGCCGAACGCCTCGGTCATCTCGGCAAGCCCGTCATGTACGGTCTGGCCACGGACGACTCCCATCATTACCACAGCACCTTACCTAAGGCCAGCCTCTCGGGTCGAGGCTGGGTCATGGTCAAAGCGAAGCAGCTCGACGCGGCTTCGATTGTCGCGGCCATGGAGAAAGGGGATTTCTACGCCTCGACCGGCGTCGAGTTCAAGACGCTGCAGTCCGGCGACGGGCGGATCGCACTCGAGGTCAAGGCCGAGGCCGGCGTCGATTATGTCATCGAATTCATCGGCACCCGCAAAGGCTACGATCGTCAGACCGTGGCCGTGAAGGCAGCCGATGGCAGCGAGCCAAGGGTCACCCGCAAGTATAGCGCGGACGTCGGGGCAGTGCTGGCGACCGTCAAGGGTCCCAAGGCCGAGTATGTCCTCAAGGGTGACGAACTCTACGTGCGAGCCCGCATCACCTCCACCAAGCCCATGAAGAGTTCACCGGTCGGAGGCGAGGTCGAGATGGCGTGGACGCAGCCTTTGGTTAGATGACAGATGACAAATGACGCGGGGGTTACTTAGTTCCACCGAGGGGAGGAGGATTGGTCTTGGTTTCGAGGAGTCGCATCATCGCCTCGATGAGCACCGGTTCGACCTGTGGGGCGACGTTGGAAGAGGTCGGGCCGACTTCATAGCCGCCTTGGTCGTAGGCGCAGGTGCTGCCGATGTAGCCGGGACCGTAGTCGCCGTAGGCCGCGACGGCGACATGGAGGTCGGGGCGCATCGCTTTGGCGGCGAGCTGGTATTCGACGAACAGCTCGCCCGGCAGGTGCAGCATCCGGGAGGACCCGACGCGCAGGCACGTGATGTCGATCGCATGACCTCCTTCGTGGCGCTTCAGCCAAGCCAGCTGGTCGCCGTAGGAAATGTAGCCCTTGGGAGCGGTGGCCTTAAGTTTAGCCACCAGTTCGTCGGCCTTCAGGTGAGTCGACAGAGGCAGGCGGACCGGGACCGAGGTCCAACCGACATCCGCCGAGCCCAGGGGTGCCTTCACGGTCCGGTCGAGGGCTTCCTTCATCCCGTCGGCCAGGCGGTTGGCGAGGACCATGCGGTTCTCCCAGGCCCCGTCGTTATATTTGCCGGCCGTGACGTTGCCGCCCGCGCCGTTGAAGTGGACATGCAGCGTATGCGGCCAGGACTGGCTGCGGATGAAGCGCGCGATGCCGGGGAAGTCCGGGCTCGGGTAGCCTAGCCGGTAGTAACTCTGCGGGTGGCAGGCGTAGCTGGTGAGCACCGCGATCGGGCCGGTCTTGTCCCAGAAGCTGAGCGACGTCACCACCGGGTCGATGACGCCTTCCGGTTCGGCGCGCATCGCGGCGTTCTTGGTCGAGGACGTGCGCGTGAACTTCACCTTGCCGTCGGGACCGAGCAGGCGGCGCTGGCTGGCGACCTCCTTGACGACGGCTTCGCCCCAGCCCCAGTGGGTGGCCTCGCGGGCGGCAGGCAGCGCCCGGGTGATCGCCTCGGCCGCGCGGGCGATGACCACGCGGTGGAAGTCGCCCTCGAAGCGCGAGTAACCCTTCACGCCCAGATCCTTGATGAGTTTCTCGGCCGTGAAATCGCAGCCCGGGGCGTCGTGCTGATGCAAGGCATGGACCGCGACGCGGGCGGGGGTCGTGCCGGCGGCTTGGGCGAGGGCGGCGCGGAAGGCGTCATGTCCCTCGTTGGCGATGCCGATCCAATCCACGGCGCAGAGCACGATCGGATCGCCGGAGCCGGTGATGACGACGCCGCGGCAACGCAGCGTCAGGTCGTCGAGTCGTTTGACCGGATCGTAGGCCATCGCCTAACCCAGCGGCGGGGTGGCATCGACGTCGAAGGTCGCGACCTTGACCGGTCCGGCGAAGCCGGCGGCGGCGAAGGAGAGCAGGGCGGTGAGAAGACGGGTGGGGGTCATCGGCGTAAAGTGGCCACGCCTCCCGGAAGGGCGTGCAGTCGGGCGATCTCCTCGGAGGAAAGGGCGCGGTTCCAGACCGCGAGGTCATCCATCGAGCCGACGTACGCGGCGCCGAGGACCAGGCGGATCGCGGCGGGGTCCCAGCCGAAGGTCAGGTCATGGCCTTGGATGACGCCGACCGGTTTTCCGTCGACATGCAGGCGGGCGCGTGGGGGCGCGACGTGTTCGTTGAGATGGTCGAGCACGAAGGTCACGTGCGTCCAGCGGTCGCGACGGAACGGAGCCTGTTCCATCTTCACCATCGGGCGGCGCTCGTCGGGGATCTGTTCCCAGCCGACCGCGTCGGGGTTCCAGAGGTGGTAGATCGGCCGGACGGCGAAGCGGACATGGCGCGGCGTATGGTCTTTGGACCACTCGAGAAAGATGAAGCCCTTCTTCACGTCGTCGCCGACGATCTGGACCGGATCGCAGTAGCCGGGTTCGAGGTCCTTGTCGGGGTCGAGTCGCAGCCAGACGGAGACCGTGGCCGACCAGTCGGTCGTGCCATAGGCGAGGGATCGGGAGGCGGCGAATTCGGGGCGGAACGAACCTTTCTTGGTAAATACGAGGCAGCCGCCGAACTTGCCATCGGTCGCGAGCCTCATCTCCGGTCCGGGCGTCGGCGACACCATCTTTCCGCCGGCGCGGACCCGACAGGTCGGGTCGTCGGCGGAGGACGCGGCGTCGAAACCGGCGTCGAAGGGGGCGTGGAACGTCAGCCCACGGCGTAGGCCTTCGTCGGCCAGGCAGGTCGCGGCGAACAGGCAAAGCGCGGTCTGGAGGGCGGGCATGTCAGAGCGGCTTGACGAAGAGGTTGCGCCAGCGGATCTCGCCGCCGTGGGTCTGGAGCATGAGCGGGCCTTTGGAGGGGAGCGGCTTGGCACGGTCCCAGTAGTTTTCCATCTTCGCGTGGTCGACGACCAAGCGGCCGTTGAGCCAGACCGTGGTGACGTCGCCCTGCTGGACGATGCGGAAGGCGTTCCATTCGCCGAAGGGCTTGTCGGCGGCCACGAGGGGGTCGCGTCCAGGGGTGCCGGGCGTATTGTTGAAAAGTCCGCCGGAGCCCAGGTGCGGCTTGCGGTCGGGTTTCTTCGGGTCGAAGACCTGGTTGAGGTCCCAGATCTGGACCTGCGGCGCACCGCGGAGGTAGATGCCGGAGTCGGCTTTGGCCACCGTCTTGTATTCGAGGCGGAGCTCGATGTCGCCGAACTCCTCGTCGGTCGTCGCATACGGGCCGGTGCCGGCGTTGACCAGCTCGCCATTCTCCACGCGCCAGTGCTGGGCGAACTCCGCGCGCTGCTTGGCGAGGTCGGCCGCTTTCTTGTCGCCGGTGAGCTTGAGGCCTTGGTGCGGATTATGGCCGTGCCAGCCGGAGAGATCCTTGCCGTTGAACAGGGCGCGGAAGCCTTCGGGCGGCGCGGCGGCGAAGAGGGGGAGGGCCAGCAGGCAGGCATGGAGCGAACGCATCTTATTTCAGGGTTTCGATGAAGGTGAGCAGATCGGCCATGTCCTGGGTCGTGAGGCCGCCTTCTAGTCCTTCCGGCATCAGGCTGCGGCCGTCGGAGGAACTCCCGGTCACTTCGGCGCGGAGGATCGTCTTCGAGACGCCGCCGGGCATCCGGAGCGTCAGCTGCGTGGCGGTGTCTTCCGCGATCACGCCGAGGTAGGATTCGCCGGCGCGCGTCTGCACCAGGAAGGACATGTATTGGGCGGCGATCTCCTTGTTCGGTTCGAGGATGGCCGTGAGCAGGGCGGCGCGGCCCTTGTTCTTCACCGTGAGCAGGTCAGGCCCGACTTCCATGCCTTGTCCGGCGGCCTGGTGGCAGATCACGCAGGCGCGCTGATAGACCGCAAGGCCGCGGGTGGCGTCGCCGGCGAGGTCCACGCTGGCGGCGGATTTCGCCGTGACGACCTCGCGGGACGGCGGGATCACCTCGGCGAGCGCCGCGCGCGCCAGGGCGGCGACTTGGGCGTCCTTGTGTTTGAGCAAGGATTGCACCTGGCCGGCGTCGAAGGCCGAGGCGGGTAGCTGCTTGGCCGCGACGGCATCCAGGAGCGGCTTCACGCGGTCGGGACGTTGGAGGAGCTGAGTCATCGCCTTTACACGGACCGAGGCGTCGAGGTCCTTCCATCGGTCGATGACCGTGAGGCTGAAGCCCGGGTCGCTCGTGGCGCCCCATTGGATCAGCGCGGCAGCCTGGAGTTCGGCCGGACGGTCGGCGGAGAGGCAGCCCGTGAGGACGGGACGGCTGAGCTTGAGGGGGGCTGCGGCCAGCAAAGCGAGGTGGTCGACGCGGCGTGAGGACGGTTGCGTCGGGTCGTTGACGATGGTCGCGGCCTCGGCGAACAGGCGCGTCAGCTTTCCTGAAGAATCGGCTTTCTCCAGCGAGGATCCCGCGCGGGCGAGTCCTTTCGCGAGCGCATTCAGGAGAGCCGGTCGGGCGCCGAGGCGGAGCACCAGATCGAGCTGGGCGGGTCGGTCTTCCGCGGGTTGGGAGATCGCGCGGACCAAAATGAGTTGGGACAGGAACACTTCGGCCTGTGCGAAGAAGGTTTCGTCGGACAGTGCCGGGAGCAATCGCCGGGAAAGCACCGTGGGGTGGGCGCTGAGGATAGCCGGGGCGATCCAACCGTGGGCGTGGTCGCGGCGGGCGAGGGCCACCAAGGCGGCCGAAAGATCGGTCGCATCGTCGGCCGGCGTCACCCGTGCGAGCGTGAGCGCCGTCTGGAACCGTAGACGAGCGTCCTCCGAGGTGGCATGACGCATCAAGGCGGCGGTCGCCTGAGGGGTCAGCGGCTGGGCGCGGTAATAGTCCCCGGCCAGGAAGACCGCGCGTTCGTGGACGGAAGCGTCGGCGTCGCCGAGGGCGGTGACCATGAGCGTTTCCGGCAGGTGCTTGGTCGCCGCCAGAAGGTTCAGCGCATGCAGGCGGGCGAGCGGGTTCGGGCCGGCCTGGAGCAGACTCGCGAGCCGGGAGTGCGCGCCGGGATCGCGGCGTTCATAGAGCAGGCGGGAGGCCGTATCGCGGTGCCAGCCGTTGGCGTGGGAGAGCGTCTCGACGAGCTGGGAAGTGGTCGCTTTGGCCAGGTCGACCGAGGGACGGCGGACCCAGTCCTTGTTGTCCGGGACCAGTCGATAGATGCGGCCGCGGTCGTTGCCGTTGTTCAGGTCGAGGTGCTGCTTGATCTCGTCAGGAATGGACCACGGGTGTTCGATCACCTCGCGATACATGTCGCAGACGTGGAGGCAGCCGTCGGGCGCGTTGGCGAAATTGACCACGCGGACCCAGGTGTCACGGCTGGCGGCGAACTCGAAGCCACGTTCGTCGGGAGGGCGTTCGCCGGAGAGGCTGACGCCATCGGCGGCCGGCGTGATCACCTTGCGGTGGATGAGCTGTCCGCCCGCGTCGCCAGTGAAGCTGTTGTTCTTAAAGGCGGGGCCATAGGCGTCGCCCCGGTAGATCGTCGTGCCCGTCGCCCCGGTGAAGTAACCGCTGACCCGGCCGCCGCCCTCGACGGCGCCCGGTACGGCGCCGGAGACCCGCCAGCGCGTGCGCACGATACGCCAGGGTTCGTCGGGACTGATGCGGAAGACCTCGGCGGCGGGTCCGTCCTTGGCGATGCTCCGGCGCGGCGAGGGCAGGGGGAGGTGAGGGTTCGGCGACGGACCCGCCCGTTCGTGGACCCAGTATTGCAGGTGGTCGGAGTTGGAGCAGCCGAACTTCCGTCCGTAGTCATCGTAGCTCATCCCGTACTGGGCGCCGCCGGCTTCGAGTCCGAACGTATGGGTCAACGGGTCGAACCAGAAATCATTGCCGCCGAGTTCGAGCGCAGGGAGCTCGGGGCGGACGAGGCAGGAGACCATGCCGCGGTTGCCGCCGCCGGCGAGCAGGTGCACGCGCTGGTCGGGCCCCCACTGCAGGCTGTTGGCCATCCCTTGGACGTTGATGATCTTCAGCCCCGTGCCGAAGCCCGTGAAGACTTTTTCACGGTGGTCGGCCACCCCTTTGCCCGCCCGGTCTTCGAAGCGCCAGAGATCGGGCGTGGCCAGGACGTAAAGACCGCCGTTGGCCCAGATGAGACCCGTGGGCCAGGGCAGGTCGTCGGCGAAGACGCGGCTCGTCTCATAATAACCGTCCCCGTCCTTGTCCTCGAGGAC